>JAKUNJ010000003.1:45459-250423 GCA_022451965.1 Dehalococcoidia bacterium
TAATAAATAATAATTTTTTTGGTAAAAAATGCTTACTTAGATTAGATTTAAACATACCTTTATCAAACAAAGGTAAAATTTTAGATGATACTAGAATAATTGAAAGTATTCCCACAATTGATTATTTGCTTGGTCAGTCTGCCAAAGTTATTATTTTATCTCATATAGGAAGACCTAAGGGAAAATATAATGAAGAATACTCATTTAAGCCTTTGCTAAATGAAATAGGTTCAAAACTTAAACAAGAGATATGTTTTATTGAGTATAAAAATCTATCCAAAATTTCAGATATTATAAAATCAAAACCAAACGGAACTCTGTTTCTTTTAGACAATATTAGGTTTAATGAAGGAGAAGAAAAGAATGATCCAGATTTTATAGATTTTCTATCATCATTTGGTGATGTTTTTGTAAATGATGGATTTGGAACTATTCATAGGAATCATGCTTCCATCATAGGTATTACAAAAAAACTACCATCTTTTGGAGGCATATTACTAGAAAAAGAAATCCTTAATATCACTGAATGCATAAGTGTCGAATCTTCAAATTCAGTTGCAATTTTAGGGGGCTCAAAAATTAGTGATAAAATCCCAATAATTGAAAATCTTTCAAATAATTTTGAAAATATAATTATCACTGGTGGAATGATTAGACCCTTCTTAATTGCAAAAAATAAGTTGATTCAACAAAATAAGAATGATATGAGAGAAGAAATATTCTATGCAGAAAAAATATTACAAAAACATCCTAAAATATATGTTCCAGATCAACTGATTTGTGCTGAAAACCTAAATACCGAACCTATCATATTACATTCCAGTCAAATTAATGATTCTGACCAAATATTTGACGTAGGTCCTAACTCATTAGACGAAATAGGAAAAATGATTTTAAGATCAGATAAAATTATTTGGAATGGTCCTCCAGGAGTTTACGAAAATAAAAATTTTTCAAGTGGAACAAAAAAGCTCTTAGATTTTATAATTACTTCTAATTCAAATATAAAAGTTGCTGGAGGCGGTTCTACAGTTGCTTCTATAAATCATTTTCATGCATTAGATTATTTTTCTCATATTTCTACTGGAGGAGGAGCATTTTTGAGTTTACTAGAGGGGAAATTTTTAGAATCAATTGAGGTGCTAAAAGATGAGTAAATTTTTTGTAGTTGCAAATTTAAAAATGAATAAATCATTTAATGAAAGTGTTATATATTTAGAATCCTTGATTCAAAATGTAACTAATTATGATGATGAAATTATACTATGTCCTTCAAATATCTCCTTAGAGTATTTTTCTAAGAATATTGGAAAATTTAAGTTAGGGATTCAAGATGTAGATCAGAGAGATCAAGGGCAAGGAACAGGATCTATTTCAGCATCTCAAGTTAAGGATTTATGCACTTTTTCTATTGTAGGTCATTCAGAAAGAAGAATTCAATTTAATGAAACTGATGAAATTATATTTCAAAAAATCAAGATATTACAAAAAAATGATATTATTCCTATTCTTTGTATTGGTGAAGATTTGAATATAAGAGAAAAAGGATTTCTAGAGGTGGAAAAATTTCTTTCTAATCAAATAAAAAAATCCATTAGTAAGCAAATTAATACCAATAACCTCCTAATAGCCTACGAGCCTATTTGGGCTATTGGTACAGGCAAATCAGCATCAATATCAGATATAAATGATGTCATTGATGTAATAGAAAAAAACCTAAAAGATATTTCTGATAATAAAGTCCCTATTCTTTATGGTGGTAGTGTAAATGAACAAAATTCCAATCTATTTAGAGAGAATGAAAAAATTAGTGGAATACTGATTGGTAGTGCTAGTTTAGATTATAAGATTTTATCTAGAATAATTAATAATAAATAAATGTCAAAAAAAAAAATTATTTCTATTGTTGGGCCAACTGCTTCAGGAAAATCTGATTTAGCATTCAAAATTGCTGAAAAATATAATTTATCAATAGTTAATTCTGATTCTAAGCTTTTGTATAGAGATTTTAATATAGGTACTGCAAAACCATCTGAGAACCAAATGAAGAAAGTTAAACATTATATGATTGATTTATTAAATCATAATGAAGGAAGCAATCTAGTATGGTTTTTAGAAAATTCAAGAAAAATAATAAATGACTTAGAATCAATACCAATTTTAGTAGGTGGGACTGGCCAATATACTTGGGGAATTATAGAAGGTTGGGATCCGCCGAAAATAAAACCTAACTCTAGGTTAAGAAATAAACTTGAAAAAGAAATTTCAGAGTTTGGAATAAATCAGGTAATACAAAAATATTCTACAAAATATCCATTAAAAGATAATAAAGATTTACAAAACCCTAGAAGATTAGTGAGGATTATAGAAAGATATGACTCAGGATACAATGATTCAAGTAAAAGAAGGTTAAAGAATCATAACCTAAAAAGCCTAATAATAGGTATAAATATTGATAGAAAAACAAATGACCAATTGATCAAATTAAGAATTCAGAAAATGATTGAATCAGGGTGGATAGATGAAGTAAAACAATTATTAGAGAATGGAGTTAAAAAAAATTCTCCTGCAATGTCTTCAATTGGCTACAGAGAAGTAATTTCTTATTTAGACCAAGAACTTGATAAAAATCAAATGATTAAAAAAATATTTTCTTCAACTAGAAAGTTGATGCGTCATCAAGATAACTGGTTTAAAAAGAGTGATAAAAGAATTAAATGGGTAGATTTTGATAATTCATTCGAACAAGCCGATAATATAATATCTTTGTGGTTATCAAAAAATTAGGAGTTTTATATGATACCTTTTGTTAAACTTCAAGGTGCTGGAAATGATTACATTGCACTAGATGGAAGGAATCAAAATTATGATTGGAATCAATTATCTGTAGATATGAGTAAACCTGCTTTCGGGATAGGATCTGATGGAATAGTTGTTGTTTTTGATAGTGATTCAGCTGATATTAGAATGAGGATCTATAATCCTGATGGTTCAGAAGCTGAAATAAGTGGAAATGGTATAAGATTATTTACAAAATTTGTTATTGATTCAAAAATAATTAATCCCGAAAAAAAAATCTTAAAAATTGAAACAGGAGATGGAATTAAAACTGTATATCCAAAATTAGAAAATGATAAGGTGATTTCCTCCAGAGTTGAGATGGGTATTCCTAATTTTATACCAAGTAAAATCCCAATTAATGTACCAAAATTAAATGATGATGATGCCCCTAAATTTTCTGTATCAATTCTCGATAGGGAACTAGACTTTACTTGCCTGTCTGTAGGTAATCCTCATGCAGTAATAATAATTGATGAAAAAGTAGAAGAATTTCCATTGGTAGAGATAGGTACTATCGTAGAAAAGCATGAATATTTTCCTAATAGGATAAATTTTGAAGTAGTAAATATTATTTCTAGGAATAAAATTAGAGCTAGAATTTTTGAAAGAGGAGCAGGCGAGACTCTATCTTCTGGTACAGGGAGCACTGCATCTGCTAGTGCTGCTAGATACAATGGATTAGTTGATGATGATGTTGAAGTGATATTAGATGGAGGAAATCTAAATATTTCTTGGGATGGTAATGATATGGCAATGTTAGAAGGGCCAAGTGAAGAAGTTTTTTCTGGAATTTGGCCACATTAATTAAGGAGTTTTTTATGAAGTTAGCTAAGAGAGTACAAGAATTACCACCATATCTATTTGTTGGTATTTCTAAGGCAATTGCAAAGAAAAAAGAAGAAGGAATAGAAGTTATTTCATTTGGAATAGGTGATCCAGATATACCAACGCCAAATAATGTTTTGAATAGACTTAAGTCTGCTTCGGATAATCCTGTTCATCATCGATATCCTGAATCAGAAGGGTTACCTGAATTTCGACAAGCTGTTTCTAATTTTTATAAAGAAAGATTTGGTGTAAATTTAGATCATCAAACCGAAGTTATTAATTTAATTGGAGCTAAAGAAGGAATAGCACATGCACCATTATGTTTTATTGATCCAGGAGATAAAGCTCTAGTTCCTAACCCGGCTTATCCTGTTTATGAAATTGGAACTATGTTTGCAGGAGGTGAATCAGTATTTGTAGATCTATTAGAAAAGAATGATTTCCTAATTGATTTTTCTTCAATAGACACAAAAACTGCTAGAGAAGCAAAAATGTTATGGATTAATTATCCTAATAATCCTACAGGAGCAATTGCTAACATTGATTTTTTTAGGGAAGCTGTAGAGTTTTGTAAGGAATTTGATATAGCTCTTATGCATGATGCTTGTTATACAGAAGTGACTTATGATGGATATGTTGCTCCAAGTATACTTGAGGTGCCTGGAGCTATGGATATTTCAATTGAATTTCATTCTTTATCTAAAACAGCAAATATGACTGGATGGAGAGTCGGTAGTGCTGTAGGAAATCCTGATCTTATAAATGCCCTAATGAGAGTAAAATCAAATATTGATTCAGGATTGTCTCAAGCAATACAAGAAATGGGAATTGAAGCCCTTTCTTTATCCAAAGATTGGATTAAGGGAAATAATGATATTTATAAAAAAAGAAGAGATAAAGTAGTTTCAACTTTGAAGGAAATAGGTCTTGATGCCGTTGCTCCTAAGGCCACTTTATATATTTGGACAAGAGTTCCTGATGGTTATACTTCAGCATCATTTACAGAAAGATTATTAGAAGACGTAAATGTTGTAGTGACTCCAGGCAATGGATATGGAACAGCAGGAGAAGGGTTTATAAGACTTTCATTGACTATTCCTGATGATCAAATTGATGAAGGATTGAAAAGACTATCTCAATTTACTTTGAATTAATTTGAAAAATTATAAAACAGAAATTCATAAAGAAAAAGCTTTGCTGATTGCAGCTGATCAGAAGAAAAAATGCTCAAAAAGAAAAATTCTTGAATCTTTGTCTGAATTAAGAAACTTAAGTATTTCTGCGGGAGCTGAACCTATTCTAGAAATTTTTCAATTATTAGATAAACCTCTTAATACCTATGTTGGTTCAGGTAAAATAATTGAAATAAAAAGTCTTATTAAAAAAATGCATATAGATGTTTGTATTTTTGATGATGAACTAAATCCAAGTACTCAAAGAGATCTTGAAAAAAAACTGAATGTTAAGGTTATAGATAGAACTGCATTGATCTTAGATATTTTTTCTAAAAGAGCTCAAAGTCATGAAGGTAAACTTCAAGTGGAATTAGCTCAATCAGAATATCTTCTACCAAGATTGGCAGGTCAATGGTCTCATTTGGAGAGGCTAGGTGGAGGTATTGGTACAAGAGGTCCTGGAGAAACTCAAATAGAGACAGATAGACGTTTAATCAGAGGAAGAATAAAACGTGTAAAGGCTGGGATGAAGAAAGTAGAAAATACTAGAACTTCTCAAAGAAGTAAAAGAATGACTAACAATATTATTAACTATTCTTTAGTTGGGTATACAAACTCAGGAAAAAGTTTACTCTTCAATAGATTAGTTAAGTCCAATATTCTCTCAAAAAATCAACTATTTTCCACTTTGGATACTACAACTAGAAAATTTTTTTTACAACATAATATTTCTTCTACTATTTCAGATACAGTAGGTTTCATTAATAAACTTCCAACAATATTGGTAGAATCCTTCAAATCTACATTAGAAGAAGCAGTGAATGCAGATATTTTGCTTCATGTTGTTGATTTTGCAGCAGATGATTATCTTGAGAAAATTAAGACTGTGGATCTAATTTTAGAAGATTTAGGATTGTCAGAAGTACCTAAATTATTGATTAAAAATAAAATTGATCTTATTGATAATATTAATGAGATAATTGATTTAGATTCTAGCTATCTTGCACAAATATCAACATCAGCAAAAAATGGAATTGGCTTCGAAGAGCTCAGAGAAGCCTTGATTACCTCAGCATCAATAATAAAAAATGAAAATAACTATATATACATATAAAAGGGAATTATAAACCCAATAAATTCTATTGCGCACTATAATAGTTATGTAAAAAATATACTTAGAATTTAGATTATCATTCTCCTGTAGTTGGATCGCTGATGCCTTTAATTTCTTCTATTTTATCCGCAGGAGCTCCTAATCTATTAGCATGCTCGAGAACAAGGCTCGGGTTATCAGCAATATAAACACAGTAGACTTTATCTTGGGTCGTATAGCTATGTTGCCAATGAATATTTTTCCCTTCATCATTCATTTCTTTTAAGACTTTGTTAGAATTTACTGCTCCAGTATTACCTTTCCTGTCTGCAGCACCTTCAATATTTCTTTCAATAATATATTTTGGCATTTTAATTAACCTTTCTTATTTCTTTTAGTCTATTATTACTTAAGATTTTTAATATTTCTTTTTTTTATCCTCAATTTCAATATTTTTATGTTTATATAAACACTATCTTTTTATATATTTTTAGTATCTTGTGCATAGTGACTTTGAGCGAAATCTACTTTCAATTTGTTAATTATTTGAAAATTTTTATCTATACTTAAAAATGTACAGATAAAAATTTAAGATGAATAATCAATTTATTAATACTAGAAATATTTTTATTATGGCTACAATTGCCATAATATCTTTTGCTTTGGGTTTTTTTGTTAATAACTATACATCAGAAGGTAATCTAATTGCAGATGATAATAAAGAAATAGTTTTTGAAGAGAAATCTCGACCTAATTCTGTGCCTGAAAATATCAAAGCCTTTTGGGAAGCATATGATTTTATTAATGATTCTTATTACGACAGATCAAGAATTGATGATAATAAAATTACTGATGAAACAGTAAAGACCTTAATCAAAACACTAGATGATAAACATTCAACATATATTTCTCCAGAAAAATGGGAAATAGCTAGTTCAGACTTATCTGGATCATATCAAGGTATAGGTGCATATGTTGATATGGCAAATGATCAATCTTCAGTTGTAATAGTGGCCCCTATTTCTGGTGGTCCAGCTGAAGCTGTAGGAATAAAGGGTGGAGATAAAATATTAAAAGTTGATGGAGTAAGTATTATTGGAATGACTCTTACTGAAGCAATAAACTTAATAAGAGGACCCGAAGGAACTTCAGTATTATTAACGATTGAAAGACTCAATGAATTTGAACCAATTGAGATTAAAGTAACAAGAGCAAAAATAGAACAACCAAGTGTAAATTCAGATCCAGTTTCTGAAACTAATTACATCAAGATAAGAATCAATCAATATACCGATTCAACCCCCCAAGAATTATCAGAAGCTTTTAGTGAGGCAATTGAGATTGAAAATGCATCAGGAATTATTTTAGATCTAAGAAATAATCCCGGAGGACTTTTAGGATCTGCTGTGGATTCAACAAGTTTATTTCTTGATTCTGGGGTTGTCACATTTGAAATAGATGCAAAAGGAAAAAAGACTTTATGGAATGTTAATGGAGAAGTTGGTAAATACTCTAAAATTCCTATGGTTACCCTTGTAAATGGAAACTCTGCTAGTGGATCAGAAGTAATGGCTGGCGCATTACAAGACTATGGAAGAAGTGTAGTTATTGGGGAAAAGACATATGGAAAAGGCAGTGTAAGTTTAGTTAGAGCTTTATCTAATGGTGGAGGCATGTTCCTAACTAATGCTCATTGGTTTACTCCTAATGGCCGAGCTATACATGATATTGGGCTTGAGCCAGATGTAGTTGTTGAATTACCAGATGCATCATCCAAGGCATCAGATTTTTATGATACTCAAATAGAAGCAGCTATAACTCAGTTAGATTTCGAAACAAAAAATTAATGTCATGTCATTAGCTAAAAATAGAAAAGCATATTATGATTATGAAATTTTAGATAAATTTGAAGCTGGATTAGTCTTAAATGGACCTGAAATTAAATCAATCAGAAATAGTAATGTATCTATATCTGAGTCTAGGGTGATTATAAATAAAGGAGAGGCTTGGCTAATTGGATGTCATGTAGCTGAGTACAAATTTGACTCTTCTTCAAATCAATATGATCCCATAAGAGATAGGAAACTTTTACTTCATAAAAACCAGATTGATAAACTTGGTGGAGCCAAAACTCAAAAAGGCTTAACTATAATTCCTCTGTCTATTTATTTAAAAAGAAATCTAGTTAAGATTGAAATAGCATTAGCTAGAGGTAAAAAGAAGTATGATAAAAGAGCATCTATAAAAGAGAAAGATTCTAATAGAACAATCTCTAGAATTTTGAAAAATAAGAATTCTTAAGTAAACTTAAATTAGTTATATGGGGACGAGTGGGTTCGACAGGGAATGGATCTTTGAGTCGCAGGTCGTGTTGTCATACCACGTACGAAATGGCAAAATAATGATTGGCGATCAAGAATACGCTCTCGCTGCTTAATATAAAGTAGTGACGTTCTATAGTATCTTTGCTTAGGGTGATATATTAGAACGACGAATTACCTGAGCTGAGTAAAGTCATTGCTAGAGTGATTTTGCAAAAATTTTTCTGGCTAAGCAATAATAGTTGGTTTGTCGATAGCGCCTTTATTGACGAAAATTGTATTATCGGCTAAGCCTGTAGAAGCTCAAGGAATAAATTTCTTGGACGGGGGGTTCAACTCCTCCCCGTCTCCACCAAAAACTTTTTAGTCGCATTCTCCACAGACAATATAAATTTCAAGGTTGTGAGACAAGATATTACCATTTATGTTTTTCTCATATAGCCTTAGATCTTTTTCAAAACCACTCAAATTAATTTCTTCTATCTTATTACATTCCTTACAAACAGTATGATGATGATGATCTGATAAAGATAATGTATAGTAGCTATGTTCATCGACTATATTAATTCTACAAATTGACCCTATGTCATGTAATAATTTTAATGTTCTATAAACAGTAGCTCTACCAATATTTGGTAATGACTTTGTAAGTTCTTCTGAAGTAAATAGGCCTTCTTTTCTGGCAATTTCTGCTATTATTCTTCTTCGGGAATTAGTTATACTATTGCCACTGATATTTACTAAATCTATGAGTCTATTTACTGTATTTATTTGATTATTTAACATATTAAATTTTATGTGCAGAATCTAGAGAATTCTATAATATCCTGCGTTCTTTGATCATAGGCTATGAAAGTAATTATAATTAAAAATATAAAGCTAACAATGAACAAATTAGATATTTTTTTTCTTTTCACTGAAACTAAAATAGAATTTTCATGTAATTCATTTGGCAAAATTACCATTTGTTTAGAAGGACTTAATAACCAGCCAATCGCTAAGCCAGAAATAATTCCTGTTACATGGGCAATATGATCAACTCCAGTAGCAGCTGCTCCATAAATAACATTTATAAAGATTATTAATCCTATGGATACTAATGAGTCTTTTCCCTGCTGCCCTAAAACGTTTTTATTAATAATTAGGTAGGATGCATATGCACCTAATAGTCCAAAAATTGCTCCACTTGCACCAGCTCCTACTGGTCCGCAGGTGAATCCAAACCAAGATCCAGAAGAGTAAGAAAATATGTTTGAACATATTCCGCAAAAAAAATATATTATTATGTACTTAATTTTCGAAAAATCTTTTTCAACAAGCATACCAAAAATGAATAATCCAGCCAAATTGAGTAACAAATGTGTTATACCTATATGTAAAAAATTTGGAGTAATAAATCTCCACCAATCTCCCTTTGCTACATAAATATCGTATCTTGCACCCATATTTACAAGATCAATAGCATTATTAGAGTCGCCTGTAATTTCTTGAATTACATAAATTATAAAATTGCTAAAAGCGAGTATTGAAGTCACTGGATAATTTTTTATAAAACTATTTTTTTTGGGACTAGAGTTCATTTATTATTTCTTTTATTTTTTTTCTATCAAATTTTCCATTTTGCAGTTTAGGTAAAGCTTTTTTATAGTTAATTATTGATTTAGGGTGCTTGAAATTATCTATATTTTCTAAAGATCCCTTGATTTCATCCAATTTAATATTTTTTTCTGAAAAAACCACTGCAGTAACTTTTTCTCCCCAATATTCATCTTTTTTCCCAACTACTATACACTCGTCGATATAATCAAGCTTATTAATAATTTCTTCTATTTCAATTGGGTTTATATTCTCACCTCCAGAAATTATTAGATCGTCTAACCTTCCCGAAATAAATAAATAATTATTTTTATCAATATAACCATAATCACCTGTATAGAGCCATTTTGAATTATCTTTTTTACCATAATATTTGGCCACAAAATCTCCACTTATCAGGATTTCAGATTCTGATGAAAAATCTATAGATACTTTTTCTAGTAATTTACCAACTGAGTTTTTTGGCCTTTCATTATCATTGGGAGATGCAGTTGCAATCTGAGAAGACGTTTCTGTCATACCATATGTAGGAAGTGTTTTTAGGCCTATTTTATTTGCCCTAAGAATTAAATCTTCCGAAGTTCTTGCACCACCACATAAAATAAATTTGAAAGATTTTGGAGCAGAGATTTTCTTTATTTCCATCTCATTGACTATTCTATTCAACATAGTTGGAACCATTGATATTATGTTAATTTTTTCACTCATAATTAAATTAATGACATTGTCAGCCACAAAATGATCTTCTATATGAAATTTATTTCCTAAAATTACACTTCTGAAAATAATTGATAATCCCCCTGCATGAAAAGGAGGCATACATAACAGCCAGCTATCAGATTTTTCTACTTGTAAGTTTAATTGAGATATTTCACAACTAGTTTCAATATTTTTTCTTGAAATATTTACTGCTTTAGGAATACCTGAACTTCCAGAAGTAAATAAAATGCAATATACCTGATCAGCTGAAATATATTCAAATTTATAATTCTTAGGTACTAACTTTTCAGAAGAAATTTGAATTTTATTCTCAATTTCTTCTAATTTTATACTTTTATCGTATATTATTTTTTTACATTGAATAATTTCCATTTTTTTCTTGATTTCATTTACAGGACTCTTTGGATTCATAGGTACAAAAATACCTCCTACCATTGGAATTAATATTGAAAAAATGGAATATTCTAAGACGCTATTGGAAATAAAAACTACTTTTTCATTTTTTTTGATATTTTTTTTGGCAAAATTATAATACTTTAATAATAAATCAAAATATTCTTCAAAATTATATTGATAATTTTTCCCTGATATAAATAAGTTCTTACTTATATTTTTTTCTATCCAGCTTGTCATTTATTTTTTTTGTTTTTTTTATTATAAATTTGAATTTTCTTTAGAATATTGTTCATGAGGTCATATATATTAGAAAATCGGGGAAAATTCCCAAGCTATGATTGAAATGGAAATGATAGTACAAATTATAAAATGGGCTTTAACTGTATTTATCAAAGTGTTATTTAATTTTGATTCCTTTAAGGAGATTTTAGAATAATATTTAGGTAGTATAAACCAACTTTTCTTAAATCCAATATCTGAAATTGGGAAAATTACTATACATAATATAACTAAAAGAAGCAATATTAGGTTTTGTGATATGAAAACTAGAAAACAGATATTTAATATTAATAAATATAAAATAAAAATATAAAGATATCTTGATCTTGTATCACCAAGCTTAACTGCAATAGTTTTTTTCCCATTTTCTTCATCATTTTTGATATCTCTAATATTATTCACAAGAATTATTAAGCTACTTGAAAAACCTGGAACAAAGGAAATTAGGATAGTTTCAAATGATGGATACAAATCGAATAGATATAAGCTTCCAAGGACGGTAAATGGACCAAATACTATAAAAACGGCAAATTCTCCAAGCCCCATGTAACCATAAGGCGAAGGACCTCCAGTGTAAGTATAAGCTAGGATAAATAAAAGTATCCCAAAAAATATAACAAAAATACCAGACATAAAAAAGGCTAGAATACCGAGAAGCAAAGATATTAGAAAAATAAATGAGATGAGTATTTTCATTTCATAGATAGATAAATCACCAGATTGTGTTGCTCTGGCGGGGCCTAATCGTTTTAAATTATCTACACCTTTTTTATAATCTTCTAAATCATTTATCAAATTAACTAGTACCTGTAGGCTTATTCCAATTAGGATTACAAGAATAATTTTATATAATTCAAAAGATTCAATAATTGATATACTTAAGGCAATTATTATAGGGCCTAAAACAGCAGGAAGAGTCTTGATTCTAAAGGCACCTAAAATTGAATTTATTTTTTTTTTCACAACTTATCCATGAAAAGGAGGTTTGGGATATTTAGAAAAATTAGGTTGTCTTTTTTCTATAAAGGCATTTTTCCCCTCTTTAGCCTCTTCAGTCATATAGTACATCATAGTAATATCTCCAGCCATATTCTGTAATCCAGCTAAACCGTCAGATTCTGCAATGAAGGTATTTTTTAAGAATCTTATAGCAGTTGGACTTTTTTCTAAGATTTTATTAGCCCAACGAATACCTTCATTTTCTAACTCTTCATAATCTACTATTTTATTTATAAGCCCCATTTCTAGAGCTTCTTTTGCATTATATTGATCGCATAAAAACCAAATTTCTTTTGCTTTTTTTGTTCCAACTAATCTTACTAATTCATGACTTCCAAATCCAGCATCAAAAGATCCTACTCTAGGCCCTGTTTGACCAAATATTGAATTACTTGAAGCTATTGTAAGATCACAAATTACTTGAAGAACGTGTCCTCCTCCGATAGCATATCCACTTACTAAAGCTATGACAGGTTTAGGCATATATCTTATAAATCTTTGAAGTGGTAATACTCCAAGACTTGGATTTCCTCCTTCATCATTATATCCGCCATGTCCTCTGACCTTTTGATCCCCTCCTGAACAAAATGCCTTATCACCTTTACCTCTAAAAAGTACTACTCCTGTTTCGTCATCTTCTGCTGCTAACTTAAAAGCTTCACTAAGCTCACTTATAGTCTTAGGTCTAAAAGCATTTCTGACTTCAGGTCTGTTGATAGTTATTTTAGTTATCCCATTATAAAAATCAACTAAAATATCTTCATATTCTGACTTAGATTGCCAATTTATTTTCATTTTTTTCTCCTAATATAAAATGCTTAACTTTTTGAGATATAAAAATAGGGTTTTCTAATATTATATTATGACCTGAGTTAGGGACCATTTCTAATTTAGAATTTTCTATCAAATTATGTATTTCTTTAGAAATTTCTTTATACTTTTTATCCTTTTCTCCAAACATTATCAAAGTATTAGCCTTAATTGATCGTAATTGATCTCCCAGATATTCTTGAACACCTTGTCCCTGATTAGATAAGCTTAATGCAAGACCTATTTTATTTTGAGTCAGTCTTATTTTTCGTAATTGAATTATTTTTTTTATATCTAGCCTCTTTTCTGATTGCCATAACTTTAAGTTTTGCCAATAATTTACAAAATGATCTAAAGGATAATTTTCTAGTAAGTTAATTATTTTGCTATCAGATATGATTCTGTTTTCTCTTTCTTTTTTATTTTTAATTCCATTTGAAGCACTACATATTATCAATTTATTTATTTTGTTTGGATTCTTATTCACAAATTGCATGGCTAATCTTCCTCCTAAGGAGTAACCGAGTATATTTATTTTTTTTAGTGATTGAGATTCTAAAATACTTGAAATATCGTGAATTGATTGATCGAAAGAGTAATTTTCTTTTTTGTAATCCATTGATTTTCCATGACCAATCATATCTATAGTTATTACTTTAAAGTATATTTTTAGAAAATTAGATATCTTATCAAATGATTTATGACTACCAGTAAAACCGTGAATTAGTAATAATGGGGTACCACTCCCCTCTATCTTATGAAATAATTTTCTAGTCATAATTATTTTCTAAACAATTCACAATTGAATTTATTTCATCATTATAATTATCATAATTAGAATTAATATTAAGTTCGATAATATTTATGTTTTTATTTGTAAAATTTTTTATTAGCTTTTCTAATTCTAATTTGTTATCAATATTTTCATAATTGCATCCAAAACTTTCAGATAATTTGCGAATTGACAAATCATTATGAGGAGTTATAAACCATTCTTTATATATATCTTTTAAGTCAGTTTTTTGGGGAAGTAGGTTAAATATTTGTCCACCATTATTATTGTTGACGACTATTGTTAAGTTTTTGCTATGCTTGACAGCATTTATAAGACTACCTATATCATGAAAAAAAGCAAGATCTCCTATGTCAAGGTAAGTATTACTCCTTGAAAACTTACTATATCCCGATGCAATTGATATATTTCCATCTATTCCTGACAGGCCTCTATTTCCAATAAAATTACATTCAATATTTTTGTTAAGAATTATATCTAAATGCCTTATAGGTAAAGAATTCCCTACAATATAGTTTGAATCTTTAGGTAAATTATCTATGATGGATTTCTTATAATTAAGTTCTTCGTAATTATTAATTAATCCCTCAGTTTTTTTTCTAATAAAAACGTTATAGTCTCTCATTAGATATTTCCATTTATTATTGACAGATAATATTTTATCTTTGTTTTTTTCTAGGTATCTGACTAAAACTTCTGAACTTGTTTTGAGATGAAGATCTATTTTATTAAACCCTTCGGCTATTCTGTTAGAGTTTTCTAAAAAAATATGCTTATTTGCTCTTTCAAGCTTTGACGATATAAATTTTGAAACCGGTAAACTTCCAATATGTAAAACTATGTCTGGTATTATGTTTTTTAAGCTTGAACGAAATAATATATCTCCAGCATCTATAATTATATTTTCTTTATAATCTTTTTTTTCTCTAAGATTTGATAAAGGATCTGCAACTATAGGCCAATTTAGTAAGTTAGCTAATTTAAGTAAATTATTTTTATTTTCAAAATGTTGCCCCACCAGTAAAATTCCATTTTTATTATTTGTTATTTCTAAAAAGTTATTAAAATTTTCTTCACTATCAGTTATAGATTCATTTTTCTCAATTGTAACTTTTTTTTCTAATTGTATTTTTTCAATATTTCCATCTGTAAAAGGTTCAGTAAATTGCCAGTTAATTTGTACAGGTCCTTTAGGATAATTATCACTATTATTTAAGGCTTTATGAGCTATATTAGAGAAGATTCTATTATCAGCATTTACAGGAATATCGTAAAACCATTTAATATTATTTTGATATAAATTATTCTGATTTAATGTTTGATTAGCACCAGTATTTCTAAAGTGCATTGGTCTATCAGCTGTGATAATTAATAATGGAATTTTAGAATAAAATGCTTCAGCAACCGCTGGCGAATAATTTAATGTTGCAGTACCTGAGGTACAAATTAGGACAGTAGGACTATTTGTTTTTTTAGATATACCTAATGCAAAATAACCAGCAGATCTTTCATCTAGAATCATAGTAACATCAAAGAATTCTTTATTCACTAATATATTATTTACCAATGCTGTAGATCTAGAACCAGGGCTAATAACAATATTTTTTATTCCCCTAATAATAAGTTCTTCTAAAAAAATCTTAATCTGTTTATCTTGTATTAACATTTATTTCTTAACTATAGATTCATTTATTGCTTTGAACTTAGAATTTAGTTCTTCTATTTCATAATTGACTTTTGAATCTCTGACAATGCCATTTCCTGCAAAAGATATTATTTCTCCTTCATTCTTTTTGTACATAGCGCATCTAAGAGCAGCATAGAATTTAGAGTTATTTTCATCAACATATCCTATGGAACCTGTATATAGCCCCCTTTCAAAATTTTCATTATCTCTTATCCAATTTTTTGCTTCTTGAACAGGAAAACCAGCCAAAGCTGGTGAGGGATGAAGTAATTCAATAAATTTGAAAAAATCATTGTCATTTATATCAACTTCAATTTTAGATTGTAAATGATTAATATTATTAAGCTTCATAACATCTAAGCTAGACTTTCTAACCTTATTTGAAGTTATTTTCATTAATTGTTTTTCTATATAATTTGATACAATTTTATGCTCTTCTACAAGAGTAGTGTTCATAAATTTTCTTTTTATTTCTTCAGTACTTTCACCTTTATTGGGAATAGAGCCTGCAATAGCTTCGGTCTTAAGAGTTTTATTAGAGTATTCAAAGATTTTCTCTGGGGTTGAACCAAAAAAAATAGAATCTTTAATTTGATACATAAAAGTAGTACAGTTATTATATTTTTCTACCATGTTAATTATTGTATTTTTTAGATCTAATTTTTCAATCTTAGATCTATATAATTGAGCCACAACAATTTTTTCTAAAGTAGAAACATTAATTTGATTTTTAGCCTTATCTACTAGATTAATCCAACTTTCGAAATTATTTTTTTCTAAAAAAAGATTTTCAGAATTTTTTGAAAATTTCATATTTTTCGATTGGATATCATCAAAATATGAAATTAAGCTTTCATCTTCTCCATAATAAGATATATTTTCATTTTCATACTTAAATACAATATTTGAAAAGGTAAATTCTGCTACTTCAAAATCTTTCCAAAGTTCAGAAATTTTTTTATTTTCTATATCAAAAAATAAACTTCCAAATCCAATTTTATCTTTATATAATTGAGATTTTATTTCTTCCTTAAAATCTATGAAATTTGAAAAATCTGAAAGTTTTACGACTTTATTATTACCAAATCCAGCAATAATACTTTTTGATAATGGATTAATTAGTAACCTAGAGGGATTTTTTTCTAATATTAGAAGTAATATATTATTAAAATCGGTCATTATATGGGAATCAAATTGGTAATGATTCAATTTAATTATACACTATCTACCAAATTGCTTAGATAGATTATTATAGTCTAATTTTACTATTGCTGGTCTTCCATGTGGGTCCCAAGGTATATTTGTCTTTTCTAAATCTTTTATTAATTTTTCTGATTCTGATTCAGATAATTTATCACCAGCTCTTACTGCATTGTGACAAGCTAATCTTTTTGCAATAATATCCGCAGGTGTGTCAGATTTTTCTTTTAAGTCTTTGATAATCAGTTCAAATAGGTAGTTTAAGTCTACTTCTTTAGATTTATAAATGCCTAAAAATGGAAGATTTCTAACAATAATTTCACCTGTTGCTGATTGATCAATATCCCAGCCTAATTTTTTGAAATTTTCAATTTCTCCCATTATTATTTCATTTTTCAAAACTCCTAGATCTATATATTTTGATATATTCAATATTTGAAAATCTTTCTTAAATCCTAACTTAATAAATTTTTCGAATAATATTCTTTCATGGGCTGCATGTTGGTCTATTATGTAAAGTGCATCAGGACCTTCACATAAAATAAATGTATTTTTTATTTGTCCAATAAATCTAAGAATTGGAATTACTTCCTTTAGTGGAGGAATTTCTTCATTATTAATAAGTTTTTGTTGGAAATATTCAAGATTTTCATAATTATAATAATTATTATTTCTTTGTTTAATCTCCAAATTTATTGTTTCTGATGGAATCTCAGAATTTAAAGTTTTTATTATATTACTGTAAATAAAAGATATAATTTCATTTTCATTTTGAAATTTTATTTCATGCTTTTGAGGATGAATATTTACATCCACTTCGTCAAATGGCAAAATAAGATTGAGATTTGTAATTGGAAATTTTTTAGATTTATTAAATTGCTTATAAGCATTTTCAATACTAAAAAATATCTTTGGATTCTTAATGACTCTTCCATTTGCAGAAAAAACCATTCTTGAACGATTACCAAAATTTTTTTCTGGTTTACTAATATATCCTTTGAGTTGATAAGAATTTTTCTTTTGATCAAGATATATTACGTCCTTTGATTCTAAACTATATAACTGATTCATTATTGAAATTTTGCTATTGTCACCTTTTGTCTTAAGTCTAATTTTCCCATCAATAATTAATTCAAAAGCTATATTAGGATGGGACATTGAAATACTTTGAACAAATTGAATAATCTTACCAGATTCTGATCTACTATTTGCCAAATATTTAAGTCTCGCTGGAATATTATGAAAAAGATTCTGTACTATTATTTGAGTTCCATAATTAGAACCTATTTTTGATTTTGTTATAATTTCACCAGAGTCTATAACTAAGAAAATTCCATAGTCTAGATTTTTTATTCTTGATTTGCATTCTATCTTCGAGACTGATGCAATAGAGGCTAATGCTTCTCCCCTAAATCCTAATGAGGAAACTTTATAAATATCTTCTTTAGATCTTAATTTTGATGTACTATGCCTTTCAAAGGCCAATTCTATATCATTTGGATCAATGCCAATACCATCATCTGTAATTGATAAAAATTTCTTACCTCCATTTTTTATTTCTATTACTATTCTTTTTGATAGAGCATCTATAGAATTTTCAACAAGTTCTTTTATTATTGAAACAGGTTTATCTATTACTTCTCCTGCTGAAATTAATAGAGATATATCTCTTGGAAGTTTCTTTATTTTTGTTTGCATTTTATTATTTTGTTCCCAATAGAGCTTTTGCCCAATATAAACTTGATATACAAAATAATAATGTAATTATAGCTGTAAATAAAGTAGTTATTTCTGCTCCAAAATAACCAAATGCCCAACTCATAGGAAGCATACTTAGCGGCATAAGTCCCCAAGACATCATTAAAAGACTAATTACTCTTGCTCGATATTCTTCATCTGCATTAGCCATCATCAAGGCTTGTCCTAAACTCCACCTTCCAGTTTCAGAAAATCCTAAAATTATCATGCCGATTATTCCTATAAAGAATAAATTAATTGTTGCCATCATAAATAATCCAATCCCAGTTATGAGTCCAATTATCATTAAAATAATTCCTCTTTTACTTTCTGAAGATAATGATGCTATTAGTATTGAAGATAAAATTCCTCCTATACCACCTGCAGCCATTAAATTTCCTACTTCTCCAGGTGATGAAAAATAAATATCTTTTGCAAAAACTGGAATTAACATTCTAAATGGACCTGTACATAATGCGAGTATGACAGCGTGAATCCATATAATTCTTATAATATGATTTGTTTTCAAATACTTAAATCCGTTGACTATACCACTTAAAGTTGAAACTTTATTGGCGATAGTTTTAGGAGGGAACTTGGGAATAAAACTAGTTAAGCTAACTCCAATTAACATCAGAATAGACACAATTATGTAAGAGTTAAGAGGGCCAAAAAATTCATAAGTGTAACCACCGATTGCTGGAGCAATCATTAAGGTAACCCCCATAGCCATAGAATTTAATCCTATTGCATTTGTAACTAATTTCTTACCTACTAAATCAGGAATAAGTGACTGTCGAGCTGGAACTTGAATAGCAAACATTGCTCCTTGAGTAACAGAAACAAAGAGCAAATGGCTCCAATGAATTAGATCTAAAAAAATTAATAATCCAATTATAATGCTACCTAAGCAATTCAATCCCTGAGAAAATTGAATTAAAATTCTTTTCTCAACTTTCTCTCCTAGTACACCACCAAACATAGAAAAAGCAAGAAGTGAAGGAGCAAAACCTGCAGAAACTAATCCTGTAAGAAATGCATCATCAGTTATATCATAGACTAAAATGCCTCTAACAGTCATTTGAATCTGAAAACCAGCCATCGAGAAAAAAAGGCTCAGCCACATATATTTAAAGTTTCTTACATAAAGGCTTGCTAGAAAACCAGATCTTCCAATTGATGTCAATTATTATCCAGTTCTAGAATTTCAGTCTCTAATTCTTTTACCTTTATATAATCCTCATTTAACATACTATAAGCTCTACTAATGTAAGCTGATATTATCTTTTCTGAATTTCTTTTTTCTAGATCTAAAAAATTAATTATTTCTTTAATTTTTCTGTTTTCTGGTAATAATTTGCTAATATTCTTAACTTTTTCAATTTCAGGATCTACTGATTCATTGTTATCCTTTTGGAATTTAATTTTACCTACAATTTTTGTTACTTCAGCAAGCAGATCAGATTCAGATAAATTTAAGTACTCGCTACTAGAAATTTTTTTTGAATTACTAAATATTTTATTCAATGACAAATTATCATAAAAATCCTTACAAATATCAGAATAATCCTTTCCTATCTTAGATAATTTTGACATTGCAAGTGTACTATCTTTAATTCTTATTGAGCCTCCATTTATTAGATCGTCTCCCCTGTAATTACATAAATTCTCAAGGGACTCCATATTACCATGATATTTTTCTGGAACTGGAGGGATGATAATTTTATCCATATCTTGTTCAGGAATTTGATCAGCAAACATTTCAGGAATATATTTTGACATATCAACAGTAATTGGAAAATCTACGACATAAGAAACAAAAATTTCATCATCTTCAATAAAAAATATCACTGCATGACCTTTTGGATTTTCTGATGAACCCAAACTAAATTCTAAGTTTGACATATAATTTTCTTCCTTGTTACTAAGTTATATTTTGATTAAAATATAACTTAGGAGTAAAAATTGATTTACAAATTACTAATATTACCAATTCTACAACTTATAAATCCAGAGGTGTCTCACTTTCTGGCTGAAAAATTACTACAAATACCTCTATTTAAATTATTTAACCCTATCAGTTATTCAAAAAAATACGAAAATATTACTACAAATATTGATGATATAAAGCTTGAATCTCCTATAGGATTGGCAGCAGGTTATGATAAAAATTGTAAAACTCTAAATCCACTCTTATCACTAGGTTTCGGTTTTGTAACCGGAGGAACCATAACACTACAGGAAAGGTTCGGGAATCCCAAGCCTAGATTATTTCATATACCAGAAAAGAAAGCCTTAATTAATTCTTTAGGATTTCCAAGCATTGGTCTTGATAATGTGGAAAGAAATTTAAGTAAGAACGGTATATCTGATGGTATTTTTTTGTCTGTATCTGGTATAACAGAGGATGAAATAATTACTTGTGTAAAAAGATTAGAGTGTCATACTAAGCTTTTTGAAATAAATATATCTAGCCCTAATACATCTGGGTTAAGGGTATTTCATGATCCACCCCAACTATCAAAACTAATAGAAAAATTAAAAAGTATCTCCAATAATAAAATATTGATAAAATTACCACCTTGGGATGAGAAAAATAAAGAAGAATATTTATCTTTAGCCCAAACTAGTTTATTAGCTGGAGCTGATGGATTAGTTATAGCTAACAGTTTACCAGTTGTTAATAGTAAATTGGCAGTTGGAAAAGGTGGTATATCTGGCAAAGTCCTTACAGAAAATACTCTAAGAATGATTGCAGAAATAAGGACTTCTTTAGGCCCTGATCCGATTATTGTTGCATGTGGAGGGATTTTTGATGAAAAGGATGTATGGAATTGCTTAGCTCTAGGTGCAGATCTATGCCAAGCATATACTGGATTCATTTATAATGGCCCATTTTTTGCTTACTCCATTAATAAAAAACTTTCAAAACTAATGAAAGAAAAGAATATAAATAAATTAGAACAAATTAAGGGATTAGGCTTAATCTAACTCTTTTATTATTTCAGAATAGTAAGGCATTGATTCTTGAGCCCCATTCTTTGTTGTGCTTAACGCAGATCCTATAATGGCAATTTCTAGAGAATCAAATATATCTAATCCTGAAGAAATAGATGCTCCTAGAATTCCTGTGAATGCATCACCAGCTGCTACACTTGCCTTAACTTTATCTATTTTGAATGGAGGTAGATATTTTGCCTTTTCTTCATTTATAAAATAAGCTCCATTTTCACCTAAAGTAATTACACAATTTTTAATACCTTTTTGTAATAATTTTTTCCCTGCTAATTTTGCATCATCAATATTTTTAATTTTTATTTTAGTCATATATTCTGCTTCTATTTCATTTGGAGTTATTATATCTGCCAAAGAATAATAATCATTGTTTAAAGTTTTATTGTATGGAGCTGGATCTAAGATTATCGGTATCCCATTCTTATTAGCTATTTCCATACATTCTTTCGTTATATCTTTATCCATCTCATTTTGTGTAATTAATATTTTTGTTTGATCTAGATTTTTATTAAATGAATCTATAATAGAATTATTTTTTATTCTATTAGCTCCATAAACAGCATTTACATAATTTTCTCCATCATTATCAGTAAAAATAATTGCTATACCGCTATGATTTTTATCATCAACAAATATTTCTTGAGTAATAACCCTTTCATTATTAAGATAATTTCTTAATTCATGTCCGTAGTTATCATTTCCTACTGCACCTAAAAAAATTACTGAATGGTCATTTGAAACCCTGGCTGCTGCAACTGCTTGATTTCCACCCTTTCCACCAGGAGCAGTATAAAACTTTTTACCAACAATAGTTTCACCTGGTTTTGCTGGTCTTTTAAGATCCATTATCAAATCCATATTAAGAGCTCCAAGGACTGTTATTGATCTTTCTATTGTTGATAATTTCATAACATTCCTCTTTCATTTTTAGTTTTCATCAATCATAATATAATAACAATATAACAACAAGCAAAAAAAGTTATGGCAAACGTTAAGATACCTACTCCATTGAGACCATTAACAAATAATCTCACATCAATTGATATAGATGGATCTAATGTAATTCAATTGATAGAAAATTTAAATGACAAATTTCCGGGATTTAAGGATAAAATAATGGAAGAAAATTCTTTAAAACATTTCGTAAATATTTACATTAATGGTGAAGATATTAGATATATCGACTCTATGTTTACTGAAATCAAAGAAGGAGATGAAGTGTCGATTGTTCCAGCAGTTGCAGGTGGCTAAAAAATAACCTCATTTATTGCTTCGTTCACAATTTTATCATCCACTCCTCTTACGATTTTTGATTTACCTAAAGCATCTAATAAGATCCATTTAACCTTGCCATCAACATTCTTTTTATCCATTTTTATGGCTTCAAAAATTTTTTGTTTATCTATATTTTCAGCACTTGTAGGAAGATTATAGTCTTCAAGAATATTTTTTTGTTCAATTACGGATGATTGATTAATCATACCAATTTTCTCAGAAATTTTTATAGCAACCATCATTCCGATACTAACTGCTTCGCCATGTAGAAATGAATTATAATTTGATACTTTTTCAATTGCATGACCAACAGTATGCCCATAGTTTAACTTAATTCTATCTTCTCCTGTTTCGAATTCATCTTTTGAAACAATATCAGCTTTAATTTTGACTGACCTTTTCAATATTTCAGCAGAAAAATCATTATCAAGGTCATAGATTTTCTTTCTGTTAAGCTTAAATTCATCGAATAAATTTTTATCTAATATAATTGAATGTTTTATTGCCTCTGCCCATCCACTTATTTTTTCTCTTTCAGGTAAAGTATCTAAGAAACTTAATTCTTCAAAAACTAATTTAGGTTGGTAAAAAGCACCTACCAAATTCTTGCCATGATCTAAGTTGTAGGCAACTTTCCCACCTATTGAAGCATCAGTCATTGCTGCAAGAGTAGTAGGTATCTGAATAAAAGGAATACCTCTAAGATATGTTGAAGCTACAAAACCTACTATATCTCCTGCCACTCCTCCACCAAATGAAATTATAAAATCCTTTCTTTCAACTTTCATATCTGCAAGCCAGTTATAAAGTTTACTTACTGTGTTGTAATTTTTTAGAGTTTCAGAAAAATCTATAGATAAGCTATTTGTGATAAATCCTTGAGATTCTAATGATTCATGAAGAATCTTTGTATTTTTAGGGAACATTGACTTATCAGAAATCAAGAAGCATTTTTTACCTCCCAATCCAGCATAATCTAATTCATTTCCCAATTCTTTAAGTATATCTCTACCTACAATTACTCTGTAATTACCTTGAGATGTATTAACTTCAGAGGCCAAATAATTATTATTCATTTATTAAGCCTTCAATTTCTTCCATAATAGCTTTTGGATCCTTTAAGTCAGTATTAATTTTTATATCAGCAATAGTATAATTTTTCTGTCTTTTATTAAACATTTCATCTACTTTTTCAGACCTTAGATTATTACCTAATAAGGGTCTTATTTCTTTGGTCTTGTTTAGTCTATCCTTAATTATTTCTAATGAAGCATATAGCCATATAATAATTCCAGATCTTTTCATTATTATATTATTTTGCTCAATTGTAGGAATTCCACCACCAGTAGAAACTACTAAATTATTTTTTGTATAGTCAAGATTATGCAGAATTTCAGTTTCAATATTTCTAAAACTTAATTCTCCTTCCTCATTAATAATTTCGTGCACTTTTTTTTTCTTTATATGTTCAATATATCTATCTGTATCTATAAATTTATAACTTAAAGATCTAGACAAAATTTTTCCTATTTTACTCTTGCCAGAGCCCGAAAAACCTATGAGAAAAATATTATTTAGATTATTTTTGATTCCCATATTCTTTAAATGTTTTTAAGTAAGAAGCGTAATTTCTTTTAATTTCTTGAAGACTATCTCCACCAAATTTTTCTAAAATTTCTTCAGTTATAGTTAAGGCTATCATCGCTTCTCCTACAGGACATGCTCGAGAAACTTGGCAAATATCAGATCGGTTGTATGAAGCTTCAACAATTTCACCTGTTAACAAGTCTACTGAAGGCAAAGGTCTTGTCATAGTAGCAATAGGCTTAATAGCCACATTTATAATTATAGAGTTCCCATTAGACATACCACCTTCAATACCTCCGGAATGATTTGATATATGTGAGAAATTTCTTATATCATTCTTATTTGGTTCAATTACGTCTTGAACTTTATTACCAAATTTTTTAGTATTTTCAAAACCATTACCAATTTCAACTCCTTTTACAGCATTAATTGAAATCATTGCTTGTGCGATTTTTCCATCTAGTTTTTTATCCCACTGTGTATGACTTCCTAGCCCCAATGGGATACCATTAGCTACAACTTGAAAAACACCTCCAATAGTAGTTCGTTCTTTTTTTACTTTGTCTATTACTTTCTTAAATTTTGTATCTTCTAGCTCATTTGATGCTCTTACTTCAGACTTTTCTACAAAAGTCCAATCAATAGATTCTATATCATCTATTTCAGAGGATTCCCACCCTACTGATTTAACTCTTGATCTTATATCTATGCCTAATTCTGAAAGAAATTTTCTGCATATAGCGGCAGCTGCTACTCTTGCAGCGGTTTCTCTTGCACTTGCTCTTTCTAAAACATTTCTTGAATCTTTGTGATTATATTTTAAAGATCCTGCAAAATCAGCATGACCGGGAACAATCCTTGTTTGTGATTTAATATTTTCTTCAGGATCTACCTCTTTAACTGACATAGGAATAGTCCAATTTTTCCAATCCTTATTCTCTATCCATAATGAAATTGGTGAACCTAAAGTTTTACCGTGCCTTACACCTGATTTTATTTCAGCTCTATCTTTTTCTATCTTCATACGACCACCAGACCCATATCCTTTTTGGCGCCTTGACATATCCTTTTCAATAAAGTCCTCAGAAATGCTCAGATTTGAAGGTATGCCTTCTAAAATTACATTTAATCCCTGACCATGGGATTCTCCAGCTGTTAAGAATCTAAATTTTGTCATATTTTATCTCTCGATACCTACAGAATTTAACATTATTTCAATTGGGGGTTCTAAATTTGTTGTGAGCTTGAACCCTAAAGCAGCTTGAAATACTAGCATACTTAGTCCTCCAAGAAATTTAATATTATTTTTTTTAGCTCCTATCAATAACGGGGTCATTGAGGGTGAGTAAACTAAGTCATAACACAAAGCATTCTTATTTATGATATCAGTATTTATTGGAGAAATCTTAGGATTTGGTCCACCAGTCATACCGAGAGATGTTGTGTTAATTATTAGATCTATATTTTTCATAAAAGAAAAATTATTAAGATAATTTTTTTCAATAATTTCTATTTTATTTTTATGATTAGAAAAATTATCTAATAGTTTTTCGGCATTAGACTTCGTTCTATTATATATATATATTTTTTTTGAATTAGACTTAATCAATGACATACAAATTGCTTTTGCAGATCCTCCAGCACCTAAGATAAGACAATTTTTATTTCTTTGATCATAATTTATAAATCTTAAGCTTTCTCTAAATCCTTCCCAATCAGTGTTATAACCCAACAGTTTACCTTTTTTATTTACTATCCAATTGACAGCATCCATTTCTATAGCTGTTTTATCAAGTTGATCAATATATTTTATTACTTCTTGTTTGTATGGTAGAGTTACACAAGAACCCAAAATATTATTTGATCTAAGATTATTTATAATCTTATCTAAGTTTGAAAGTTCAGTTTCCCATACAGTAAATTTAATATCTAAGTTTAAGGCATCGAAGGCAGACTCATGAATCCTTGGAGATAAGGTATGACCTAAAGGGTATCCTATTATTCCTATTTCTCTAACCATTTTGTTTTCCCAAAATATAACTCTCTAAAATAATCACTGCTGATGCAGAATCAATTTTATCTTTTATTTTAGACTTACTTAATCCTGATTTAATAAGATATTTTTCAGCTTCCTTTGTAGATAATCTTTCATCCCATAAAATAACATCTACATTTTTATTTGCTTTTTTTATTCTTTTTGAAATATATCTGGAAAATTTAGCCCTAGTACCCTCTTTCCCAGATAATAGAATAGGTAGACCTACTATTATTTTTTTTATTTTGTTTTCAACTAATATCTTCTTTAGTTCTGTAAGAAATAAATCTATATTTTCTGAAGATATAAATTTCAAAGGCGTACAAATAGTTGAAACATCATTTGAAATTGCTAAACCTGTTCTTTTTTCTCCAATATCTAAAGCTAAAATAGGCATCAGTTGATATTATTAATTATTTTTTTAGGATCTTTAAAAAAGTTTTCAAATTTTTCTATATTTTTAATACCAACTTGAGCTGAAAATTTATTTCCACCTCCACCTCCATCAGTTTCTTTAGCGATAATTTTAGCTAATTCTCCAGCATCGATATCCAATCCATCTGTAGCCATAATTACTATTGAGCCTTTTTGATCAATAATAGATCCTAAAATAACTATTCCTTCTCCAAGTTTAGTTCTTTGCAAATCTCCAGCCTTTCTTAATGCACCTATATTGGCAGCAAAGACTTTAGAACAAGAAACCTTTGTAGAGCCTATTTGAAATTCTTCAGTAGATGACCTTTCTGTATTACCTAGGGATAGATTCGTAATTTGTATTTGTAAATTTTCAATTTCCTTTTGTTGATCTTTTGATAGTTTGTACAATAAATTAAATTTTTCAATAACATCATCTTTATTTGAGCTAAGAGTTTTCATTATTGCTTTGACCACATTTTGATTACTTTCTACTAAATCTTCTGTTCCAATTCCTGTTGTGGCAAAAATCCTTCTATTTCCTGATCCAATTCCAATCTCTGAAACAATCTTAAATAATCCAATTCCACCAGTTTTATGCATGTGAGTCCCACCACATAGCTCAAAGCTCCAAGGTGCGTCTATTTTAATAGTCCTTACATCATGCTCATATTTATCATCAAAAAAAGCAATAGCTCCTTCTTCTATGGCTTTACTGTATGTAGTATTTGAGACTTTTACATCTAGATTATTTCTTATATATTCATTGACTTTATCTTCAATTTTCTTGACAGAATGATCATCCAAAGCTTCTAAATTAGTAAAATCAAATCTCAGGTAGTCTGGATGAACTAAAGACCCCGACTGCCTAACATGACTTCCAATAATTTCTCTAAGAGCTGCATGTAAAAGATGTGTTGCAGTATGGTTTCTTTTGATTTTTTCTCTTCTTTCTTTTTCTACTTTCATAGATATTTCAGATCCTTCTGAGATTTCGCCCGACTTCATCTTTGACTCATGAACGAAAATTCCTCCAAAGGGATTTTTCGTATCTAATACTTCAAATTCTCCAGTTTCTGAAAAACAGATGCCAGTATCTCCTAACTGACCTCCCATTTCTGCATAAAAAGGAGATCTATCTGTAATTATTTCAAAAGAATCCCCTGTTTTAACTTTTTTCTGAATTTTATTATTTTTGATAATTGCTAAAACTTTAGCTTTTGAATTAAGTGTTTCATAACCTAAAAAATTAGTAGGCAATACTTTTAAAGATGAGTATATTTTTTCATTATTATCTTTATTTATAGATTTTTTAGATCTATCTTTTTGTTTATCCATAATTTCGTTGAAAGATTTTATATCAATTCCTAACCCAAATTCTTCACAAATTTCTGAGGTAATTTCAATAGGAAATCCATAAGTATCGTATAGAATGAAAGCTTCAGTACCGCTTAATAATTTCTTTTTTCCACCATCTCCTAATTTGCCTATTATTTCTTTGGACACTTCTTTTACATCATTTGATATATTTATTTCTTGATTTATTAAAATACCTCTATTTCTAATAAGTTCAGATAAAACTTGAGTTCCAAAACTTAAAGTTTTATTAAAGTTTTCTTCTTCTTTATTAAGAACTGAAATAATAAAATCCAATTTTTCCTCTAATTCTGGATATATATGGCTCAATTTCATTGAAGTAATTTTAGCCATTGGAGATAATATTGGAAAATCTAAATCTAATTTTTTTGCAGTTATCATAGCTCTTCGAATAAGTCTTCTCAAGACATATCCTCTGCCAGTATTCTCTGGAAGTACTCCATCACCTATAAGAAAAGATGCAGATCTTCCATGTTCGGCAATAATTCTTTTATATTTATCAAAGTCTTTTTTATTTCCTTTAACAAGAGTATCTAAATATGTTAGATGATCACGAAAAATATCAGTATCATAAGAACTTTTGACATTATTTAAGACTGAAACAGTTCTTTCTAATCCCATACCTGTATCAATATTATTGAAAGGCAAATTTGTATCTTTACCATCTATGTCTCTATAAAATTGAGTAAAAACCAGATTATATAGTTCAACAAAATCTTCATGAATATTAGGACCCCATTTACTATCTGTGAATCTCATTTTATTTAAGTCTCCGGTGTAATAGTGTAACTCAGAGCAAGGACCACATGGACCCTCATCTCCTGCTGGACCCCACCAGTTATCTTCATCACCAAACTTATAAATATATTTTTTTGGTATACCTAATTTTTCCCAAATTTTTTCTGTTTCATCATCATCTTTATAAACTGTGAAAAAAAGTCTGTTTTTATCAAAATTGAGTATATCCGTCATAAATTCTAATGCCCATTTACAAGCTTCTTCCTTGAAATAATCTCCAAAGCTAAAATTACCTAACATTTCAAAGAGTGTTAAATGAGTGTCATCTCCAACTTCTTCAATATCTGTTGTTCTAAAACATTTCTGAGAAGTTGCCATCCTAAAATTAGGTGGTTTTTTTTCTCCAGAAAAATAAGACTTAAATTGAGCCATACCTGAGTTTGTGAGTAATAAAGTCGGGTCACCAGAAGGTATTAGAGAGGATGATGGATGAACTAAGTGATTTTTAGATTCAAAAAAATCTAAAAATTTTGCTCTTAGTTCATCTGCTGTTTTAGGAGTATTCATATTTTTATATTTTATAAGATTTTATTTTACGATAAAGATTATTCATTTGTCTGCTCATTTATTGATTCATATATATGCTTGCGCCAACCTGATGGATTATTTCTTTCTTTGTCTAAGAAAAAATTTTCTAAATCCTTTTTATTAGCTATTAAAGTTTCTGAGACTTTGATTTTTTTTGAAATATTTTTAATATTTATTTGTGCTTTTTTTACATTAATTTTTCTGACTGAAGAATTGTAATATCCTTTTTTATGTTTATTACAGATTTTATATATTTCATCTATATCACTCTCAAAAAAATATTTATTTTCTGTTAGGTTTAGTTTCTTAAGTAGACTTAAGTTCCTAAAATAATCTGAAGAAATTTTTATTATCTGTTTATCTTTTAGGTACCATGATTTAGGTATATTTTTTGACCTTGAAATATTCTCTCTATGACTAGATATTGATTTTATTAATTCTAAATTAATTTTATTTTTATCACTTATCCTAATTTTTTCCCAAGAATTTTCTGGCTTACTTTTATGTTTAATTGTTTGAATTATATTCTTCATTTCTTCGTCAAACCAATTAGATTTTTTTTGGCGACTTAACTCTCTTGAGATTTTTTTGTATAATTTTTCCAAATGAATTACATCACTAGCAGCATAAAATAACTGGTGTTTTGATAGAGGTCTTTTTAGCCAATTTGAATTTTGATGTTTTTTATCAATATCAAGATCTAATATATTTTTGACCAAATTTTTGTAGCTTATATGATGCTCAAGGTCTATAAATGCATTTGCTAGTTGAGTGTCAAAAATATTTTTTATTTCAATATCAAAATTTTTTTCAAGTATTTCTATATCTTGCTCACAGTCATGAAATATTTTAATACTTTTGTCTAACGAAAGTATTTTGGCTAAATTAGTTCTATAGTTTTTATTCTTAAGAAAATCATATATGAACACAACATCGTCTACTGCAATTTGAACTAAGGACAAGATAGGAAAATATGTATTTTCTCGTATGAATTCTGTATCTATTCCAAATATATTTTTTTTAGTAATAAGTTTACCTAATAAATCAATATCAGAGCTATTTTTTATTTGAATTAATTTCATTTATATAAAACATAATATTCTATTTATTTTTTAATTATAAATTAGAGGTAAAATACTTTTATCAGATAGTGGATTTTTATATTCAATAATCTAATAAATATTATTTTTTTTATCAAATTATTAATGAATATCGGAGAGATTATGGCTAAATATAATAAAAGTGAAAAATGGTTTGGTGAAAAAAATTTAGAAGGATTCTTACATAGATCAGGTATGAAAGCTCAAGGTTGGCCCGATAATATGATCAAGAACCGTCCAATTATTGGTATAGCAAATAGTTTCTCTGAAGCAGTTCATTGTAATTCTCATCTTAGAAATTTAGCTGAACATGTAAAAAAAGGGGTTATAGAAGCAGGTGGAACACCTATTGAGTTTCCTGTGATATCTTTGGGAGAATTTTTTCTCACTCCTACATCAATGTATCTTAGGAATCAAATGTCAATAGATGTTGAAGAAATGATTAAGGGCTTGCCCATAGATGGAGTTGTTCTTCTTTCTGGGTGTGATAAAACAACTCCTGCAATGTTAATGGGAGCAGCATCTGCTAACATTCCAACAATTTTACTTCCTGGAGGGCCTTCTCTAAGAGGTGATTGGAGAGGTCAAGAATTAGGATCTTGTACAGATTGTAGAAAATTTTGGAACGAACTTCGTGCAGGTAATATTTCGCAGGATGATTATGATTCAATGGAAGAATCAATTTACAGGTCTCCTGGTCATTGTATGGTTGCAGGAACAGCATCAACAATGAGTGTAATCTCAGAAGCTATGGGACTCACTTTGAAAGGTGCTGCATCTATCCCTGCAGTTGATTCGAGAAGACTAGCATTATCAAATAAAACTGGTCAAAGAATTGTTGAAATGGTAAATGAAAATATAAGAATTGAAAATTTCTTAAAAAAAGAAAACTTTCATAACGGAATTAGTGCATTAATGTCTTTCGGTGGATCTACAAATGCCATTATCCATATGTTAGCTATTGCAGGAAGAACTAAAGTTGGTATTGATTTAGAGGATTTCAATAAAATATCAGAAAAAACTCCCGTCATAGCCAATTTAAAACCTGCTGGAGAAATGTTGATGGAGGATCTTCATTATGCAGGAGGAGTTTCTGGAATATTAAAAAATATACAAGATTTAATTTATAAAGAAGTTATTACAGTTTCTGGTGAAAAAATATCTGAAATTGTAAATGAAGCTGAAATTTATAACGAAAATGTAATAAGAGGTAAATCTAATTCAATAAATAAGGAAGGCAGTATTTGTATTCTTAAGGGAACTCTAGCTCCAAATGGTGCAGTTATAAAAGTAGCCGCGGCAAGTAAAAAATTTCTTGAACATACTGGAAAAGCTCTAGTTTATGATTCTGCTGAAGAATTATCAAATAATATAGATAAACCAGATCTTGAGGTTGACGAAAATACAGTCCTAATTCTTAGAAATAATGGTCCAGTCGGAGGTCAAGGTATGCCTGAATCTGGATTTTTACCTATCCCAAAAAAATTATTGGATAAGGGAATCAGAGATATTGTAAGAATTTCAGATGCAAGAATGAGTGGTACAGCATTTGGAACCATAATTCTTCATGTTAGTCCTGAAAGTTATGTTGGTGGACCACTTTCTTTAGTTGAAAATGGAGATCTTATTTCTATATCAATAAAGAATAAATCTATTGATCTTAAAGTTGATGATTCAATTTTAGAGAAGAGAAGAAATAAAAAGAGAAAAAATATAACTATATCTGAATATGAAAGAGGATATGGCTATATTTATAAGAAACATATTTTACAAGCTGAAGATGGATGTGATTTTGATTTTTTAAGATTATAAAAATCTTATCTAAATGTTTTTCTTAATTATTATATTTAGCTATTATTTCTAATAATTCGTACATTGAATTTATTTCATAAGTAGGTCTAAATTCATTATTAGATATATTTTCATTTTCTCTATTTATATAAACTGATTTTATTCCTAATTTATTTGCTCCCAATATATCTCCTTCAGGTCTATCTCCTACCATTAAGATTTCATTTTTAGATAATTTGAAATTCTTTATAATAATTTCATAACCATGTGGAAAAGGTTTTCCAAACTTTATTTCACTTGAAGTTAATATTTGCCTATTTTTACCAGAAAAAAAATACAAGAGACCTGACTTTGCTAACTTTCTCCTTTGATGTATAGCCATTCCATTTGTCAATACTGCTAACTTAAGCCTTTTTAGTTTTAATAAAACAGGTATAACATCATCATAGGCTTCAATCATTTCCCACATATTGTGAATGTGATTATTTGAGATTTCAGAAATATTTATATTATTAATACCCAGAATATTTTTTGTAATTTCCTTCCAAATTTCTGTTCTTATTATGTTATAACTTGTAGAAATGAATTCATTTACTTCTCCGGAACCTCCTATATCACCCCAAAGAATATCTCTTCCACCAAATTTTGCATCTAAATATTTCTTAAAATATTTTATTGAACCAATTTCGTTTATTTTTTTTATAATGATTTCTAAAGTATTTTTATCAATTATATTTTTTGATATTTCTTGAGATATTCTAATGTATTCTTTATTATAAATTTTTTCATGGATTGTTAGAGTATCATCTAGATCAAAAATAATTCCCTTAATCATAGTTTAGAAATAATGGCTTGGGTTACTTCTTTTGTTTTAGAATGCCCACCTAGATCAGGAGTTAAAATTTCTCCTGATTCTATGACTTTCTTTACAGAATTTTCAAGTTCTTTTGCAGCTTCAGTTTCACCAAGGTGACTCAACATAATTCCTCCAGTCAAAATTTGAGCCATTGGATTAGAAATTTCTTTTCCTACGATATCTGGAGCAGATCCATGTGTTGGTTCAAACATAGAAGGATTTTTTCTAGTTGGGTCTATATTACCGCTTGAAGCTAATCCCATCGAACCTGTTATTATAGCTCCTATGTCTGTCAAAATATCTCCAAAAAGATTACTGGCTACAACAACATCAAATTCAGTTGGTTTCCTAATGAAGTCCATACAAGCAGCATCTATCAATAATGAATTTGTGGATACTTTAGGATACTCAGACTTTATATCTTCAAAACATCTATCCCAAAGTGTCATTGAATAACCTTGAGCATTAGACTTTGTTATCGAAGTGACATGATTTTTTTTATTTCTTTCTAGTGCCAATTCAAATGCATATCTAATAACTCTTTCACATCCTTTTCTTGTAAATACTGCACTTTGTACAGCTACTTCTTCAGGAAAATTTTTATATTGAAAGCCCCCAACGTTAGCATACTCTCCTTCAGTATTTTCTCTTACAACAATAAAATCTACATCGTATGGTTTAATATTTTTTAGAGGAGTGTCAACTCCTGGATATAAAATAGAAGGTCTTACGCAAGCAAACTGATCAAAGGCTCTTCTTATTGGCAGAAGAAGTCCATTCAAAGTAATGTGGTCTTGTATATCTGGGTGGCCAACTGCACCTAGAAATATAGCATCAAATTCAGTCAATTGATTTATACCATCATCAGGCATCATTACTCCATTCTTAAAGTAATATTCTGAGCTCCAATCAAAGTTTGAAAATTTTAGTTCAAAGTCATTCTTCTTACTGATATGACTTAATACTTCTAAGGCACTTGAAACTACTTCTACTCCTATTCCATCACCCGGAATAACTGCTATTTTATATTTTTTCAATTTCTTTTCCTCTCTAATTTCCCTCAATGATTTGTATAATTCCAGCCATATCATCCATCTCTTTTCCTTTAGATTTTAATTCATCATATAATTTTTTTGTTACTTTGGTTAAAGGCAATCCTACGGAGAGCTCTTTTCCCATTTTTTCAATTATAGATATGTCTTTGTGTATATTTCTAGCAGGTACTGAAGAATCTTTAAAATCTCTATCTCTAATTATCGGAGCTGATCTTTCTAGCATTTTGGAATACCCAAAACTTACCATGAGTATTTCCATAGCAGAATCAATATTTATCTTTGCGGCGTTTGATAAAGCTAGAGCCTCAGCTGAAGCTGTGGTATGAACTGCTGTTAGCAATTGATTTATTAACTTCATAGCAGTTCCAGTTCCAGAATCACCCATTTTTTTTATTGTTTTCCCCATCATTTCGAAGAAAGGTTTAGCTTTTTTGAATGCCAAATCATTTCCTCCAACCATAATTGATAAGGTTCCATCTCTTGCTCCAATAGGACCACCAGAAATAGGAGCGTCTAAAAAGCTTGCTCCTTTCTTATTTAATTCATAAAAACATTGTTTGGATGTAGCTACATCTACTGTTGAATGATCAATAATTATTTTATTTTCAATAAATTCATTAGAGCTAATTCCTTTTTCTCCTAATATCACTTCCTTAGAGGTATTAATATCTGGCAAACAAGTTAATATTATTTCACTTTGGTTCACAATATCTGATAAATCGTAACAGCCTTTTGCTCCTTTTTTTTCCATTAAATTTATTTTTTCTTTATTTCTGGTATAAACTCTTAGATCAGCACCTTTTGACAATAAATTGTTCGCCATACCTTGCCCCATATTTCCCAAACCAATAAATCCTATTTTCATTACTAACCTCCTAAAGGTTTGAAATTATATTTTCAGCTAATATATTAATACTTTTTTTTATGACTTCTGCAGAGTTTGCAGCATTATGTGATGTCAGAATTACATTATGTAACCTCTTGAGCTTATTTTTTTCTCTAATTGGCTCTAATTCAAATACATCCAATGCTGCTCCTGATATTTTCCCACTAACTAGAGAATTATATAATGCTTCTTCATTTAGTAATTTCCCTCTAGCTGTATTGATTAATATTGCTGTAGATTTCATAAGTGATAATTCTTCAGTATCAATTAAGTATTTTTTACCTTCTTCTACTCTTGTATGTATTGAAACCACATCTGAATTTTCTAAAAGATAGTCTAATTCAGTTACTTTTGCATATTCCTCGAAGCTCAGAGATCTAACTTTATCAATTCTAATCATGGGAGAAATAATAATTTTCATTCCAAGACTATGCCCCATTCTAGCTACTTTTTCACCAATTGCTCCTGAACCAATTATTCCTAGTGTTTTTCCTTCTAATAATTCCACCTCTATTGAAGGCCACTCATCTTCCCTAATTCTTCTATCTAATTCAGGGATTTTCTTATTAAGAGACATCATTAGAGAAATTGTATGTTCTGCAACTGAATTTGTAAGAACATTTCTAATTGAAGATACTTTTATCTTATTTCTTTTTGCTGATTCAATATCTATATGATCAAGTGCTGGACCGAATACTGCTATGTGTTTAAGCGAAGAAGAGTTTTCTATTATATTATTAGTTATTTGAGTTGTAGCCTTTGTAATAACAACAGTGTGGGCATCGACTATTCTTTCCAATATTTCTCTTGAGTTTGCAGGTCTGGTTTTGTATATAAAAATTTCATTTAATTCCTCCAGAGAATCAAAGAATTCAGATTCATAGGAAATTACTTGTGGGTCATCATCTACAATAACTATTTTAGCCATAAAAAAATTTTACATAAATTTCTATATATTATAATGAGAATATCATCTTTTTATTTAATAAAAATTATGTCTTCATATAAAATTTTATACTGGAAAGAAATTCCAACTCAAATAAAATATACAGATTCTGATGGGCAAGAAACATCTTACCCATTGAGCTTGTTTTTTCAACAAGCTATAGATGCTATTGCTATGCATGATGGATCAATAACTTCTGGAGAATATTTAGATGCATGGGAATGGGGAAAAATTTTAGATACTGATAAAGAACCTGAAGACATTGTATTAAGTTTTGATAATAATATACCTAAGTCATTTATAAATAAACTGAGAAAACTTCATGATTCTGGTCAAAGAGACCCTTCCCCAGGAGCAATTGATATATGGTTTCAAAATTAAATAGCACATCAAAAAAAATCCTTGAAGAAGCTAATAATGGAAAAATTTTTTTATTAGATGGAGCTACAGGTACCTTTCTTCAAGAAAATGGACTTGAGCCTGGTGGGTCGCCAGAATTAATGAATATTGAAAAACCAGATGTAATACAAAAGATGGCTGATACTTATTTTGCCAGTGGAAGTGATATTGTCCTAACTAATACATTTGGTGGAAATTATTTTAGAATGAAGCACTATGGATTAGAAAATCAAGTAATAGAAATAAATAAACAATCAGCTCAAATAGCCAAGTCAGTTTCTAAAAAATATAAAGATAAATACGTATTTGGTTCAATTGGTCCAACTGGAGAGTTTATTGAACCACTAGGTAATGTTACTGAAAGTGAGATGTATGATGCTTTATTAGAACAAATGAAAGGGCTTTATGAAGGTGGGGTTGACGGTTTCATGATTGAAACTCAAATTGCAACCGAGGAAACTTTGATGGCCATTAAGGTAGCAAGAGAAAATTTTGATATTTTAGTTTTTGCATCTATGGTTTACGATAAAGGGCCAAGAGGATTTTTTACTATGTTTGGGCTTGAGCCAGAAAAAAGTCTTGATTTATTGTATGAAACCGGTGCAGATGTTGTTGGTACAAATTGTGGGAATGGATCAGAAAAAATGATAGAAATATCTGAAATATTTAGAAAATCTACTGATAAACCTTTATTAGTTCAAGCCAATGCAGGGATTCCAAGTATAAAGAAAAATAGTATAATTTATCCAGAAACACCAGAAGATATGGCAAAAAATTATAAAAGACTTATAGATTTAAAAATAAATTTCTTAGGTGGTTGTTGTGGTTGCTCTACAAATCACATATCATCTTTTTCAGAGATAATAAGGAGTCATAATGAACGTATCTCAGGTTAAAAAAGAATTTGGTAAATGTTTAGAACTAGTATCAATGGACCCTAATTTTAACGAAATAAGTGTTGGTCTTTTTCAAAAAAATGACATACTTACTATTTGGTCATACAGTAGAAAAAATGGAGTAGAAGACAGATTGAACCAAATTCGAGATAAAATGGTTGAATTTGGAGGACTTACTAAATTAGACTCTGATTTCAAGCTATCAATACCCAAAGGAGCATTAATCTTAAGGCCACTAAAATTTTTATTTGTTAAGTCTGTTGAAATGCCTCCTGAATCCGAGCCAGAAGTTGGAGAAATAAAATCTAAAGATAATAAAAGTAAATTAACTTTTTTCATCAAAGGATCAAATATTGATGGTAAATATGTTTATAAAGTTTATGCAGAGGGTGACCATGACAAACCTAATATAAGAATTAGGGCTGTTGTGGGTGGATTCTTGAAATATGGAGAATGCTTGAAGAATGACATTGATAGTTTTATATTTCCTGATGCAAAAAAACATGATGAATATGTAAGAATTTTGCTGCCATACGCAAGAAATGTAAGTGCAGTTGAAAATATGTTAAGTGCATCAGATCAAGCAGGTCAAATGACCACTCAATCTTTAGGTTTTTCACAATAGGGAGTACTTATGAAGTCTATGACAAAAAAGCAAAGAGTTTTATCAGCTTTGAACAGACAAGAGGTTGATAGACCACCTGTAGCAAATCCTACATCAGTAGCAACCGTAGAAATGATGGATTTAGTTGATGCTCCTTTCCCTGAAGCATGCAGATCAGCTGAATTAAATGCGAGATTAGCAGCAACAGAAATTTCAGAATTTGGATTTGATTCTATTGCACCATATTTTTCTATTATTCAAGAATCAAGTGCAATTGGATGTGAAATGCAATGGGAACAAAAAGATAATTGGCCAACTGTTCGGATGAGTAATCCAATTTGGAAAACTGCTTCTGATGTTAAGGTTCCAAAGGATTTTTTAGATCATCCTGATGTAAGAGTGATTATTGATTCTATAAAAATACTTAAAAAAGAATTTGGAGAGGATGTTCCTATAATTGGAAAAACTATGGGCCCCTGGACTCTCGCTTATCATGTTTTTGGAGTTGAAACTTTTTTATTAGGATCAGTTGATAATCCTAGTGAAACAATTGAAGCTCTTGATAAATTAACTGAATTTACATATCTTTTTGGTGAGGCTCAAGTTGATGCAGGAGCAGATGTACTGACAGTTCCTGATCATGCAACTGGAGACTTAGTTTCAGGTCAATATTACCAGAAATTCCTTCAAGATATTCATTCAGAAATGGCAGAAAGATTTACCGTTCCACTGATTCTTCATATTTGTGGAAGAACTGTTGACAGAATGCCTTTTGTTGCAGAAACTGGAATGCACGCATTTCATTTTGATTCAAAAAATTCTCCTCAAGAAGCTATGGATGCTGTAAATAATAAAATAGCCTTAGTGGGAAATATTAATAATCCTGAAACATTATATTCAAAAGATACAGATGATGTAAAAAAAGAAGTTTTTGAATGCTTAAATGCGGGGGTTCAGTTAATAGCACCAGAGTGTGCTATTCCATTAAAAACAAAAGCAGAAAATCTAATTGCTATAACTGAAGGTATTACAGATTGGTTAGCAGAAACTCAAAAATAATTAATGGTGGTAAAATTAAATTAATTGTTATTTTTATAATATGAGGATTAAATTATATGTTTGAACATGAGGGATTACTCAAAGAATTTGAATGGGTAACCAAAGAAAGTGAAAAGAAACATATTGGAGAATCTATAGCTAAAACTTCAATCGAAATGCAAGAAATTGCCTTTGCACTTATTCAAGGTGATAATGATACTGTAGATAAGTTGACCAAAGAATATTTAGAAAACGGTACTTCAGCTAATGAAATTTTAGATGATGGCTTGCTAAATGGAATGGCTATAGTTGGAGTCAAATTTAGAGATAATATTATATTTGTGCCAGAAGTTCTTATTTCTGCAAGAGCTATGAAAGCCGGAATGACACATATTGAACCAATATTATCTGAGTCTGGAATTGAGCCTCAAGGAACTGTCGTTATGGGTACAGTCAAAGGGGATCTTCATGATATTGGTAAAAATCTCTGTATTATGATGCTAAGAGGTGCAGGTTTTGTTGTTCATGATCTTGGAGTTGACACATCTCCAGAAGATTTTGCAGATGGATTTGAAGAGTATGAACCTGATGTCATTGGTATGTCTGCTTTGCTAACAACTACTATGCCAAATATGGGTAGAACAATACAATATTTTGAAGATATTGGGCTAAGGGATGATGTAAGACTCATGGTTGGAGGAGCTCCTGTTACTCAAGAATTTGCTGATGAAATGGGTGCTGATGCTTATGGAGAAAGCGCTGTAGATGCAGTTGATAAGGCAAAAGAACAAATTGTTCTGCTTAAAGAATTGAAAAGCTAAGCCTCGAGATGTCTGAAAAAGATTCAGAATCAATAAAAAAGAAAAGACTTCAAAATAGTTTGGATAAATTATATTCAATTTTTCAAGAAATTTCGGATAATGCTGATGAAATTAGTAAACATAGATGTCCATATAAAAATGTTAAGAGTAAATGTACTGCAAATTTTTATTGTCATAATCAAAAATATGTTCAGAAAGATGAAGAAATTCCATTTTGTACAGGCTCAGACAAACTAGACTATAGACCAGCATGGGAAGTAGACAAACCAATTAGGAAAAATGAGTAAGTTTATTCATAAAAAATCAAAAATAGATTTAGAAAAAGACAAATCTCTTTTTGAGTATGCTGATCAAGTTAGAATGAGAATACCAACTTCCTGTGGAAGAGTTGGTGATTGTCATGAATGCATAGTTGAAATAATTGAAGGAGAAAACAACCTTTCTGAAATTACAAATGAAGAAAATTTTTTATCTTCTCCCTTCAGATTGGCTTGTCAAGCAAAAACTATAAAAAATGAAGCTGATCTTTCATTTACTCCAAGAAAAAGAAATAGGAAGATACTGACTAGTTTTGAATCTGAAAACGAATATAAAATTGATAATAACTATAAAATTACTAGTCAATCGGTGATAATCAATGAAACTGAAAATCAAAAAATATTAATCAACAAAAAGTCTGTAATTTATGGTTTATCTATTGATGTCGGTACTACAACTGTAGCTCTTAATTTAGTTAATTTAGAAACAGGAAAAATCAAAGCAACTTCATCATTTGAAAACCCTCAGGTATTTGGTGGTTCAGACGTAATGAATCGAATTTCGTATGATTCTACAAAATTTAAAGGAGAGTTGCACAAAACTATTATATCTGCAATAAATTTTGAAGTAGGAGAAATTACAAAAAAAATAAAGATCAGAAGAAATCAAATTGTAGAAATAGTAATAGTTGGTAATTCAACAATGAGAGATATTTTTTTTAATTTAGATGTTGAAAGCATTGGTGTTAAACCCTATAAATCTCAAACTGAATTTGATTTTATATCAAAAAAAGTAAATTCAACGGAATTAAAAGTTTATGCTTCTGATTTAGAGCTAAGAATTAATCCAGATGCAATAATTTATAGTCCACCCTTAATTGCTTCCCATATTGGATCAGATATTTCAGCTGGCTTAATAGCAGTAGATTTTTTTTCAAGTAACCAAAATAAAATTTTTATAGATATTGGTACTAATACAGAAGTTGTTTTGGGTAATGGTGATAATTTTATTGCAGCTTCATGTCCTGCTGGACCTGCTTTTGAAGGCGGTGAAATAACTTATGGCATGCCTGGTTACGATGGAGCGGTTGAAAATGTTAAATGGGACCATAATAAGTATGTTTATAAAACAATTGGAGATTCATCACCTTTAGGTATTTGTGGTTCAGGATTAATCGATTTTTTATCTGAAATGAAAGATAATAATTTCATGAATAGTCTTGGTAAATTTAATTCAGAATTAGAATATGTTAAATTAGACGAAAATCATGAAGTTATGCTAACTAGAAAAGATGTTTCTAATCTTGCTCAAGCTAAGGCTGCTAATGTTTGTGGTCAAGCTTTAGTAATTAAAGATTTTGGAATAAATTTAAAAGATATTGATGAAATTTATTTAGCTGGGGGATTTGCTAATTATATAGATATTGAAAGAGCAAAAAACATTGGTTTTATACTTAATTATCCGACTAAAAGAATAAAAAAAATAGGAAATTCTGCATTGGAAGGTGCAACAAAGTTATTATTATCTAATATGTTAAGAAAAAAACTTTTAGAACAAGTGACTAAAATTAATCATCTTGAATTAGAGACTAAAGAAGAATTTTTTGATTATTTTGTTGAAGGTTGTCAGTTCAAAGAGATATCAATTTAGGGGAATAAATGAAAAAGAAAGTATTAATCACTGATTATGTATGGCCGTCTTTAGAAATAGAAAAAAAACTCTTGAACGATCATGGTATTGAGATTATTGATTGTAATAATTTATCAAGAGAACAATTACTATCAGAAGTTCCTGATGCAGATGCAATAATTTTTTGTTTTAAAGAAATTGATTCAGAAATACTCGATGCAGCTAAAAAATGTAAAGTAGCTTCAAGATATGGAATAGGTGTTGACAATATCGATATAGATAAATGTACAGAATTAGGAATAGTTGTTACAAACATACCTGACTATTGTTTAGAAGAAGTATCAGATCATGCAATTTCAATGATACTAAGCCTTAACAGAAGAATTGTTGATCATTGGTCAATGGTTAGAAAAGGAGGTTGGAATAACTTAAGTTTGGATATACCTGTACTAAGATTAAGTGAATCTACTTTAGGTATAGTTGGTTTTGGAAGGATAGGTAAAACTATTTCAAAGAGAATAGCCTCTTTAGGAGTTCGATGTATAGCTTATGATCCATTACTAGAAGAAGAAGATATAATTGAAGGAGTAGAAATAGTATCTTTTGAGAAATTATTAGAATTATCTGATTTTATAACTGTTCATGTTCCATTAACTAATTCTACACATCATCTATTTTCATATAAAGAATTCAAAAAAATGAAAAATACTGCAATTCTAATAAATTGTGCTCGTGGTGGGCTTATTGATGAAGAAGCAGCTTCTAATGCTATCAGTAATGGACATTTAGGAGGAGTTGGACTTGATGTAATTGAAGATATGTCAGATAGTCCATCGAGCCCTTTATTTAATAATCATAATGTTATTATTACACCTCATACTGCATTTTTCTCAAAAGCTTCTAATGAAGAATTGCAGAGAAGAACATGCGAAGAAGTTATAAGAGTACTAAATAATAAAATTCCAGAAAATATAATAAACCCTCAAGTAGTAAATAATTCTAGATCAAATTTAGTTTAGTTATCAAATGACATTTGTTTATCATTTTCGTCAGATTTTTCTAGTTCACTATCAAAAAGAATCTCTTCTTCTATTTCTTCTTGTAATGCCTCTATATCTATAGCTTTTTCTGGATTTTGGTCTAACTGAGTTTCTAGTTGATGCACCGCTTTAAATTGATTATCTAATGCCTTTTTTCTTCTTCCCATTAAGTGATCCTGAGCTACTGAGGCTGTCTTCAATGCTCTTTCAATTTTTCCCTGTTCTAAAGTATATTTATCCCACTCTATTTGAAGTTTCTCTAAAATTGAAATAATTTGAGATTGATTTTCTCCTATAGTAACTACTTTCATGAATTCCTTTATAACTCCAACGACTAATAATAGATTACCAGGTGAAGTTATTGTTACTTTTTTAGATTGAGCATATTGAATAAGATCCATTCTTTTTTCATAAATATATGAAAGAATATGATCACTTGGAACAAAAACTATAACATTATCTAAGGTATTTTGTTGAGTATTAATATACTTATCGCCTACTTCATCTATAATATTTTTTTTCAAAGTATCAAAAAATTTTTTTTCTCTTTTTTCAAGATCAATTTGTTCTAAATTTTCTTCTATTAGGGGTTGGAAATGTTCCCAAATAAATTTAGAATCCATATGAATTACTTTATTTTCTGGTAAATTTATTGTGAAATCAGGTCTTGTCCCATTTTCTAGCACTTGTTGTGTTTCATATTGAACACCTTTAATAAAACCTGCACTTCTAAAAATATCCTCAGCCATTAATTCACCTAGTTGTCCTCTAGTCTGACTTCCTGATAATACATTTGTTAATTTACTAAATTCAATTTTTGCTACATTTATTGCTTCTTCAGTATTTTTATTTTGTTTTCTAAGTTCATTATTTGTTGTAATTAGATTTAATGTTTCTTTCAAAGAAGTTTCATATTGTTTAGTCATCAGTTCTTTAACTTGCTTCAAATCATTTGAAAATTTATTATCTTTTTCTGTTAGTAATTGTTTAACTTTATTTTCAACACCTTCGGTAGTATCATCAGCAAATTCCTTGAATTTCATAGCTGAAAAGTATTTAGAAAATCTTATAAAAAATAAGAATGATATACCAGCTATAGAAAAAATAAGAATTACGAGTAGAAAAATTATCGTTAGATTGAATAGGCTCATATCTTTTACTTTCTAAGTATCAATTAAGATAATTTTAGGGTTTTAATGTGAGGTAAGTCAATTACAAAATTACACTAATACTTAGACCTATCTAATTATGTACTATAAGCTAAAATATAATAATGACTTTAGATCTTCATAAAATTAGAAATGAATTTAATTTAGATAACAATATTGCTTATCTAAACAGTGCTTATATGGGTCTTCTTCCTAGGTCTTCAATAATCAGTGGATCAGAAGGTTTTGAACTTAAATCTAGATCTTGGAAAATTCAATGGGAAGATTTTTATAAAAAACCTGAAAATACTAGGAAGATATTCGCTAATTTAATAAACTCAGATAATAATTCTATTTTTTTTGTTCCATCATCAAGCTATGGTTTTGCAGTTTTTGCTAAAAATTTCAAATTATCTAAAAAGAAAACAATATTATTATTAGATGAAGAATTTCCTTCAAATGTTTGGATTTGGAAGAAAATAGCTGAAGAACAAAATGGTACGGTAAAGTTTGTTCCTAGGCCATTAAATGATGATTGGACATCTGCTATTCTAGAAAATATCTCTGATGATACTGCTTTGGTTTCAGTACCTAATTGCCACTGGACTGATGGAGGCATTATTAATTTACAAGAGTTATCTAATCATCTTATGAATAAAGATATTGCATTTGCTATTGATGGTACTCAATCTGTTGGAGCAATGCCAATTGATATTGAAAAAATTAAGCCTGACTTTATGGTTGTTTCAGGATATAAATGGTGTCTAGGTCCTTATAGTTTGGGATTAGCATATATTGATAAAAAGTATCATGATGGTATGCCACTAGAGCATAATTGGATGTCTAAATTTCCTATGCCAATCGATAATTCTGTCCCTGATATGACTGTTTATAATGACTATAATTTTGAAAATGCTAGAAAATTTGATTTTGGACAAAGAGGTAATTTTCATTTGATACCTGCTTTAGAATCTTCTCTAAAATTTATAACAAATATTGGAGTTGATAATATATACAATCATTCTAATAATTTAAACTTGGAAATTATTAGCTATGCTTCTGAAATGGGTTTTACGAGTATTGAAAATAAATATAGAGCAAAGCACTATTTAGGATTAAGATTTAAGAATAATATACCTAAAAACTTTGTTGAAAATCTTGCTATGAAAAATGTCTATATTAGCTCTAGAGGGAAAAAAGCAATCAGAGTTACGCCTCACATATGGAATAATTCTGGTGATGTAAGTCAATTTATTGAAGCACTAAAGGATATTATGTAATGACTATATTCATCAACGAAGATCAAGTAAAAGAAGTTTTAGATGTTAAGACATCTATTAATTTGTTAGATGAGTCTATGAAAGCTTTATCAAATGGTAAGGCTTTTAATTCACCTAGAAAAAGACTACCAACAAGTTATTCTGGTGGAAATTTACATTTTATGGCAGCTTCATGGCCAGAAAAAGGAATAGCAGGTCACAAAAGCTATGTAGTCACGAAAGGAAAAGCTACATTTGTAGTGGTACTTTACTCAACTGAAGGAGAAGGCTTATTATCTGTTATTGAAGCAAATTATTTAGGTCAAATTAGAACTGGTGCTGCTTCTGGACTAGCTTCTAAATATCTTGCTAGAAAAGATTCCAAAAAATTGGCTATCATTGGTTCTGGATTTCAGGCTAAAACCCAACTTGAAGCTATTAATTCACAATTTAATTTAGATGAAATAAAGATATATTCAAGATCAAAAGATAAAAGAGAAAATTTTGCAAAAAAAATGTCTGATAATTTAAACAAAACTGTCATTGCAACAGACTCATGTGAAGAGGCAACAATAAATTCAGATATAGTTTGCCTAATTACTAATTCAACTAAACCTGTAATTGAACAAGAGCAAATATCTAAAGGTATGCACATAAATGCAGCGGGTGGTAATAGCTGGTTACGCTCAGAAATTTCAGCAGAATCAATAGGAAAATTTAACCTTGTTACATGTGATGATTTAGAACAAGCTAAAATAGAGTCGATGGAATTAATAGAAGCTACTGAAAAAGGGATAATTTCTTGGAATAATATAAATGAAATATCTTCTGTAATTTCTGGAAAAGTTGATGGAAGAAAAAAAAATAATGATATTACGTTATATGAATCATTAGGGATAGCTATGCAAGATATTGCTGTAGCAAAATTTTTATATGATAAATATAAATAAAATTAATCAATTATTTTTTTAAGCTCAAGATCTACTTTTTTACTTAATGAAATTAAATCTAAATTATTACAAATAATTGAATAACTAATTTTATCTTTTTTTAGTATATCTACCATCTTTTCAGTTTTTAATTGATTTTCCAGTATACTCAAGTAGTGGCTTTTTGAAAAATTTCTATTTTGCATAACTCTTTCTAAAGATAAATTTATATCTGTTTTTATTATCCAGATATAGTCAAAGATTTTATGGAAATTAGCATCTATAATTACCGCTCCTTCAAAGACGCAAAATTCTTTATTAGAATGAGAAATTTCTTTTTCAATAAAGATTCTTAATTCAGGCCAAATTATTTTCTTAAGAGAAATTAACATTTCTGGATTTTCAAAAACTAACTTTCCTAATTCTTTAGTGTTAATTTTATTATTTTTGGTGACATAACTAGGAAAAATTTTGTCAATCTTATTTATTACTTCTTTGTTATCTTTATAAATAGATTTAGCAATATTATCCAAATCAAATGTATCAATTGATTTACGACTTAAAATATTAAGAACAGATGATTTACCTGAACCAACATTCCCTGTTATTGCTAAAGATTTCATATTGAGTTAATTGCGTTTTAAATTATCTATGTGATTTATTATATTTTGAAATAATATTAAAAAATAACCCCCAGAGGTCTGAGCAATAAAAAAAAGTCCTATTAATTAGGGCTTTTTTTTATAGTTTTCTTTGATTCAGTTTCTCTTCTGTTACTACTTCATGAAATTCAATCTCATAAAAATCAACTAAACTCATTAATTCAGAAGATAATTTTTCTCTTATATTGTTTGGTACATTTTCATAAACTATTGCATCAAGTGTTTCTTGTGTCCATTCTGCACTTACTGAATAGTCTTCTGCAGGTGTTGAAAATCCAGAAACATAAATTGTTGCTTTATTTCTACCTTGAGATTCATACTCACTACAAATTTTTTGTAATATTGAAGCTACTTTCCATGCATTATCTCTAGTTGTAAAGCATTTTCTTCTAATTAAGAACATAATTTCTCCTTAGTTGTCGTTAATATCTACAATTTCAACATTTATATTTTCGAGTATACTTGTGTAATGTCATTTTTTATTATTGCTATAGTTTTAATTTCTACATTTATTCATGCATTATGGAATTTTTTAATTAAGAAGTCTGATTATCCCTATGAATTCATACAATTATTAGCCATTTTCAGTGGTCTTATAGCGTTACCTTTTTCTTTTTTTTTCTTACTTCAAGAACAAATATCATTATTAGGATTATTACTATCTTTATTATCTGGCTTTATACATATTTTCTACTTTTATTATTTGGGTAAAGCCTATCAACATGGTCAATTGTCTTATGTATATCCTATTTCTAGAGGTACTGCAGTTGCTCTAGTTCCCATATGTGGTATTTTCCTAATCAAAGATAATATTGATATGTTTTCAATATTTGGAATTTTAGTAGTATTTTTAGGAATTTTTACACTTAGCTTTATGGATCTTTTGAGTATAAATAAATCAAATGTTATGAATATCTTAACTCCTTTATTAATAGGAATTACTATTACAGTTTATACGTTAATAGATAGCCTAGCTGTTCAGCTTGTAAATCCTATATTTCTATTCTCAATATCTTCTTTTACAGGAGGTATTTTTTCAGTTATTTTTTTTGATAGGAGAATTAAGCACTTTAAGAATATTCTAATAAATAATATTAAGTTTGTAATATTAATTTCAGTCATGTCTGGAGTAGCATATCCAATGATTTTATACGCTTATAAATACTCAATCGTAAGTTTAGTTGCTCCATTAAGAGAAATTTCAACTGTTTACGCTGCTTTGTTAGGAATTATATTTTTAGGTGAAACTTATTCTAAACCAAAATTAATTGGCATTTCTATGATTGTCATTGGAGCAATATTAATCACATAATAAAATAATTACTTTTCCTCTATTTCGATAGAATTAATCATATCTCCAGGATTAGGGTCACTCATTGGATCCCTTTCACGAATTTTTAGCACTACATCCATTCCACTTATAACTTTACCGAAAACTGTATGAGCACCATCTAAATGAGGAGTTGGTCCGTGTGTTATAAAAAACTGGGACCCATTTGTTCCCGGACCTGCATTAGCCATAGAAAGAATTCCTTCAGAATCATGTTTTAGAGAAGATACAAATTCATCATTGAACTGATAACCAGGCCCTCCTGCTCCTGTTCCAGTAGGATCTCCACCTTGAATCATAAATCCAGGAATTACCCTGTGAAACGTAGTTCCATTATAATATCCAGCTTTTGAAAGATTTATAAAGTTTTCACAAGTAATTGGGGTTTGATCAGAATATAAATGTATTACTATTTCACCTTTTTCTGTGTCAATTTTAGCCTTATAAGTTTTTTTTGTATCTAAGTTACCTTTTGGTGGCTCTAAGTTCATAATAAATCTTCCTATTCGATTTTTTTAAAATAATAATTCTAATAATATCTTATTTGTTGTGATAAATATTTTTAATTAGTAAATTAACTTACCAATTATAAATTATGATTTTATATCAACTAATAATTTACCGAAATTTTCACTGTCGAATAATTTCATGAAATTAAGTGGAATATTATCAAATCCTATATTTATGTCTTCTTTGTACTTAATTTTTCCTTCTTGTAACCACTTTGTCATGTCATCCATCGCTTCTTGATACTTATGTTCAAAATTAAAGACTATGAAACCTTGCATTGTAGATTGTTTAGTAAGCATAGTTCTTGCGACTCTTGGTCCTAATGGGGGAGTTTTTGCGTTATAGTTAGCAATTTGTCCACATACTGCAGTTCTTGAAAAAACTGCCAAATGATTCATTACTGCATCAGATATTTCTCCACCAACGTTATCAAAATACATATTTACATAATCTTGACCTAATTTACCTAACTCAGAATCAATATTTTGAGTTTTATAATTAAAACAATAATCAAATCCAAGCTCATTTATACAATAATCTAATTTCTTATCGCTTCCAACTATACCAATAACTGTGCATCCAGATATCTTCCCTAGTTGTCCTACTAATGAACCTACTGCTCCTGATGCAGCTGAAACTACCAATGTTTGACCTGGTTTTGGTTTTAACACTTCAAAAAATCCAAGATGAGCTGTTCGACCGGGCATACCCAAAACACCCAAAGAATAAGTTATTGGCATTTCTTTAGAAATATTTATTTTATTTATAATTCCTGATTTTAATTCGTTTTCACTAAGGATTTTATATTTTTGCCAACCTATTTTTGAATTAACCATATCTCCTATATCAAATGATTTAGATTTTGATTTTATAACTTTTGCAATAACTTCTCCTTCCATGACATCACCTATTTCTACTGCAGATGCGTAAGATGGACCAGCATTCATTCTTCCTCTCATATATGGATCTAATGATAAATATTGAGTTTCGACTAAAATCTCTCCAAAATTTATTTCTTGTAAATCCTCAGAAGTTTTTTCAAAATCTGTTTCTATATTCGGTCTTCCATTAGGTCTTTGCTTTAGAACCCATTTTTCATTTTTCATACAAAAATCCTTAAAATTTGATAATAATCGCTTATATCTTATCATAGAAGAAACTATATTTTTTTTTCTTATAAGTTATGATGAAATTAAGATAAAAATATTATCTATATAACCTTTATCAAGGAATTAAATTTGAAAGATCTGTCTCCTCTAAAACTGAATAATCCAGTTCTTATTTGCTCCTGGCAAGGTTGGCCTGACGCTGCAGAATCTGCGACTAAATCTGTTGAAGAAATTCTATCTCAACTAGAAGTAATTCATTCAATTGAAATGGAATCTGATTCTTACTATATATATTCAGACAAAAGACCAACAGTTACAAACATAAAAGAAAATTTGAGACACATTGATTGGTTAGAAAATAAATTTTCTTTTGTAAAAAGAAAAAATTCCAAAAATGATATTGTAATTTTTGAAGGAATAGAGCCAGATATGGACTGGAAAAATTATGTCAAAGAATTCTTAAGTGTTATTGAATTTTATGAAATAAAGACAATTATTATGGTAGGAGCCTTACTTGACTCTGTTCCACACACTAGAGAACCAAGAATAAGTTTTACAGGAACAGGAAAAAAAAATAATTCTCTTTTGAAAAAATTAAAGTACTCCCCTCCTTCATATGAGGGTCCTGCTGGTATAACTTCTGTTATTGGTGAAAAGCTTGATCATATGAAACTTTCGACAATATCAATTTGGGGACATACTCCTCACTATCTTCAAGTTACTCACAATCCTATTCTTTCAGCGGCTATAATGAAAGAGTTATCTAATTTACTTGACTTAAAACTAAGTTTTGAAAAAATTACAAAAAGATCTGAGGAATTTCGTTCATCTCTTAATTTAGCTTTAGAAGATCATAATGAAATAACTAAGTATGTTGAAAGATTAGAAGAATCATATGATACCGAAGAAATGTCAAAAATAGATCCTGAGCCTCAATTAATTCTTAAAGATGTGGAGAATTTTCTGAAAGATTCACGAAAAGATACTGATTAAATATGTCTTCCAAAGATTTTAATGAAATTATAAACAATTCGAACGGTGATATAGGTTTTAATTTTAGTAAATCTAAAACAAATAATGATCTCTTAGTTATAGGTCTAACTAATTCTGACATTAAGGAATCTGACTTTATCTGTAATGCTTATTTATACTCAAATAAACCTAAAAATTCAAAACAATGTGTAGGAAAAATTATCAATAGTAAAGATACATTGAAATCTTTAGATGATACAGATTTTGTTCTAATTGAAGATCCGAAAAATGTAAATTTTAATATTTTTAATTATGAAAAAAGTATAGGAATGATAATTAATAAAAAAATTACTGATGAACGTAAAGATACAATTGAAAATTTTGAATTTGATTTTTTAATATATGATCAAGACATTGAATCATTCAATAATTTAGAAGATATGCTTATTGCAAAAGATATGATAAATTCAATAAGATCTAATTGGTTTATTAAATTAAAATCCAATATTTTAGACGATATAAATTTTCAATTTCTTTATCATATTGGTTTTTCTGGGATTGTTTTAGATTTATCTGAGATGACAATAAATAATTTTTCTAATATTTCGTCAAAATTAAGTAATTTAGAGGTAAAAAAAAGTGGGAAATTTTAATAATACCCAAATTACAATAATTGGCTTAGGTAACTTAGGAATTAGTATAGGTAAATTCCTTTTATCTAATAATAAAACTATTAAAATTGTTGGTTTTGACTTAGATAAAAATCAAAGTAAATTAGCAAAAAATTCTGAATCTATAACAATAGAATCTAATAGTTATTCAGATAGTGTAGAGAATTCAGATATATTAATTCTTGCTGTACCCACATCCTCAACATATGATGTTTTTGAATCATTAGTAGATAATATTGATGAAAGAATTTGTATATTTGATTTTTCATCAAATAAAAGAGCTGTTAGCTCTTGGGCAAATGAATTGTTACCTAATAATGAAATTATTGGAATGTATCCTTTTGTCAAAGATGATTCGTTATTAAATCTTAATTGGGGAGTTATCAATTATTCTAATTCTAAACCTAAATCAATAGACTTATCTAAATCTTTTATTGAAGAATTTAAGGGTTCTGTGATGAATATAGATATAAATGAACATGATAGCTACATAGGACTGGTTGAAACTATGCCATATTTACTAAGTTCTGTATTAATCAAACTTTCTCATAAAAGTTCTTCGTGGAAAGAGGTATTTAGATATTTTGATGAAAAATTTAATGAATTTTCATCACCTTCTGAAATTGATCCGATCAAGTCATTTTCTTCAATATCAACTAATAACGATATGATTAATCAATGGATAAAACTTTACATCAATGAATTAATGAATTTAGAAAAACAGATTGAATCTAATTCAGAGAATGAAATTGCTGATTTTGTTAATTCTTCTTGGGAAGACAAACTACTCATTAAGAATAATATAGATCCAAACTTCACTAAATCTAGTGATCTTATCCCATCATCACAAGAAAATATGTTGTCTTTATTTATAGGTTCAAAAGCTGCTAGTTTTTTTACAAAATCTAAAAATATCGATAAAGACAAATATGGTTTTGAAAAAAGAATCTAATTATAATAATGAACTTATCTCTAAATAAAGTACTAAGCTTAAGAGGAGATATTAAAATCCCTTCAGATAAGTCTTTGTCACACAGAGCAGTTATGTTTAATTCTATTGCGAACGGAGATGCTAAAATCTCTAATTTCTTAATGGGAGAAGATTGTTTATCCACAATTGATGTTTTACAGAAATTAGGTGTAAAAATAAAAGTAGAAGGTAGCACTGTTTATACTTATGGAAAAGGAATTAATGATCTATCTAAACCAAAAGATATTTTGTATGTAGGTAATTCAGGTACTACTATAAGGTTAATGTCAGGAATTTTAGCTGGTAGAGATTTTGAATCTACACTTGATGGAGATTCATCTATCAGGAAAAGACCAATGAAAAGAATAATCAAACCTTTATCTATGATGGGTGCTAATATTTCAGCTTTAAATAATAATGAAAATGCACCAATAAATTTTTCTGGTGGAACTTTATCTGATCTTAATTATGAACTACCCGTAGCTAGTGCACAGCTAAAAAGTGCTTTAATTCTTGCTGGTCTAAGATCAAATGGTAAGGTTATCATAAAAGAAAAAGATGTTTCTAGAGATCATACTGAAAGATTATTAATGGGTATGGGAGCAAATATCAATAAAACTGGTCTACAAATAGAAATTTCACCATCTGAACTTCAATCAAATGATCTTGTTATACCTGGGGATATCTCTAGTGCTGCTTTTTGGATGGTTGCGGCATCAATTCATTCTGATGCTGAATTAAATATTTTAAATGTAGGAATTAATGAAACAAGAGCTGGAATAATATCCGTATTAGAAAGAATGGGAGCTAACCTAGAATTTAATAATAAAGTTCATTATTCTGGAGAACCTGCTTGCGATATTGCTGTAAAAAGTTCAAAACTTAAGGGTACAACCATATCAGGTAAGGAAATTCCTTTATTAATTGACGAAATTCCTATTATTGCTTTAGCAGCTGTATTTGCAGAAGGAGAAACAAGAATTACCGATGCTAAAGAACTAAGATATAAAGAAACCGACAGAATTTCACTAACTGTAGATTGGATGAGAAAAGCAGGCGCTGATATAGAAGAATTAGATGATGGAATGATTATTAATGGAACATACAATATAAATGGTGGCTATTTTTCATCACATGGAGATCATAGATTAGCCATGACTTTAGGAATAGCAAGCTTAGTATCTGAAAAAACAATAAAAATAAAAAATCCAGAAGCTGCCAATGTTTCATATCCTAACTTTTGGGAAACTTTAAATACAATTGGAAATTGATCTTTTATGAAATTAAATTCTAAAATTTTTCTTATATCTGGTCCTTCAGGAGTAGGAAAAGATACAATTATATTAGAACTACGTAAAATATTTCCTGATTTTCATTTTGTAATTACAACAGTGACCAGACATCCAAGAGAAGATGAGATTGAAGGAATCAATCATTTTTTTGTTTCTGAGCCTGAATTTCTTGAATTAGTAGAAAAAGATAAGCTGATTGAGTGGTCAAGAGTTTACGGTAATTATTATGGTGTTCCTAAATCTCAAATTTTAGAACCATCTCAAAATAATAAACATGTATTATTAAGAGTTGATGTACAGGGAGCAAAAAAAATAAAAGAATCTATTCCTGAAGTTATACTAATTTTCATAAAACCAGATTCTGTTAATTCAGTTAAGAAACATTTGTTAGAAAGAGGACAGGTTTCTGATGAACAAATTAAAATCAGATTAGATACCATGAAATCTGAAATCGAATTATCTAATTATTTTGACTATGTAATCACTAATATTGAAGGTAACATTGATTTAGTAGTTAGTGAAGTAAAAGATATAATAGATAGAAATATTTAATTTTATGAAGATTAAAAATATATTAATTTCACCTCAAGAATTTAAGGAAAGCTTAACTGGCTATGAAGTTGCTTTAGCTATTAAGGATGGAATAAATAGAGTTGATTCCAGTGTAAATGTAAAAATTGCACCAGTCGCAGACGGAGGTGATGGAACATTAAAAACTATGGTTGATGTAACTAATGGTGAAATAATCAAAGAAAATGTTCATGACCCTCTAGGAAAAGAAATAGAAGCTGAATGGGGAAAATTAGGCGATAATCAGACTGCTGTTATAGAAATGGCTAGAGCATCCGGATTAGCATTACTGAATGAAAATGAGAAATCAGCGTTAAATACTACTACTTATGGAACAGGCCAGTTATTTAAAGCTGCTTTGGATAGTGGAGCTAAGAAATTTATTCTTGGAATTGGTGGTAGTGCTACAAATGATGGTGGTGCTGGCTTTGTATCTGCTATTGGGGCAAAATTACTAGATAAAAATAATAATGATGTTTTTCCATCAGGTGCAAACTTAAATTCAATAGAAAATATAGATCTTAGTAATATAGATAAAAGAATAAATCAAATAGAAGTTAAGGTAGCTTGTGACGTTAACAACCCTTTGTGTGGAGATTCTGGTGCCTCAGTAATTTTTGGGCCTCAAAAAGGTGCAAACACAGATCAAATTAAGATTTTAGATGAAAACTTATTCTATTGGTCTCAACTAATTGAGAATCAAATAGGAAAAAATATTAGAGATATCCCTGGGGCTGGGGCTGCAGGAGGTTTAGGAGCAGGACTTATGGCATTTGTTAACGCCGAGCTTGCACTAGGCGCTGATATAGTACTGGACACATTAGATTATGAAAAAAAATTACCCGGAATTGACTTGGTTATTGTTGGTGAAGGTCAAACGGATAAATCGACTCAATTCAATAAGTCTCCAGTGGCAGTATCAACTAGAGCAAAAAAGTATGGCATTCCAGTTATTTGTATATCTGGCTCTTTAGGAGAAGGTTACAAGGAATGTTCTTCTCAAGGTATAGATTCTTTTTTTAGTATTGTAAATAAACCTATGGAATTGGATTATGCTTTAGATAATGCTTATGATTTAATTAGATCTAGTACTGAAGAAATTTTTAAGACTTTAATTTTATAGTAGGAATATTAAATAATGAAAATATATGATTTAGTAATTATTGGTGGAGGCATAATAGGACTGGCTGTTGCTAATGATCTTATTAAGAGAAATAGTAAATTAAAGATATTGGTGGTAGAAAAAGATTCTAATGTTGCTTCACAACAATCAGGGCATAATTCTGGTGTAATTCATTCTGGAATTTATTATAAACCTGGTTCTTTCAAGGCTCAATTTTGTGTAGAGGGAAGAGCAAGTATGACTAAATTTTGTCAAGATAATGAAATTCCTGTATGGACATGTGGAAAGTTAATCGTTGCAACTAAAGAATCCGACATACCCAAGATAGATAATCTTTTTCAAAGAGGAGTGGCTAACAATGTTGAAGGTCTAAAAGTACTTAATCCTGATGAATCTAGACAAATAGAACCATATGTAAAATCACTTAAATCTCTTCATGCACCAGGTACAGGAATTGTAAATTATGAAACTGTAACTGAGGTATATGGGGATCAATTTAAAGAAAAAGGTGGAGAAATATTGCTTGATACTAAAGTAATTGGATCTACCAAAGATAATGATAAAATTGTAATTCAAACTACTAACGGAGATTTACATACAAAGAAGGTAATAAACTGCGCAGGTCTCCATTCAGACAGAATTGCAAAATTGTTCGGACTAGAAACAGACTTAAAAATAATACCATTTAGAGGAGAATACTACACTCTTAAAAAAGAAAAAGAATATTTGGTTAAGGGATTAATTTACCCAGTACCTAATCCTGAACTTCCGTTTCTTGGGGTACATTTTACTCAGACTATGAAGGGAGTTGTAGAAGCTGGGCCAAATGCAGTTCTTGCTACAAAGAGAGAAGGCTACAGAAAGAGAGATATTTCTCTAAAAGATACGCTTGATACTTTTACTTACAGTGGATTTTGGAAATTGTTTAAAAATGACTGGAAAACAGGCATTTGGGAAGTTAATAGATCACTTAGAAAGAAAATATTTGTAAATAGTCTCAGAGAGTTAATTCCTCAAGTTAATGATTTTGATTTGAGAGGAGGAGGTTCAGGTGTAAGAGCTCAAGCAGTTGCGCCTAATGGAGATCTTATAGATGACTTCAAAATTGAGAGTGGGGACAATTCAATACATGTATTGAATGCACCATCACCAGGTGCTACATCTTCACTTGTTATAGGAAAATATATTGGTAATTTAGCAGCTAAAGAATTTGGCTACTAAATTATTCAAGGAAGAATGAATCTACAGCAAATACTGTAGGAATAACTATAATCAAGAAAAGTATCAGACCAAATAAACCATTAACAGTAGCTCCCAACAACCCACATACTAAAATATCAAACATAAGTATTGGGTAACCTATAATATCATTTTTAATTTTCATTATTTTTTTTATACTACAGCGTTAATTTTCTCTTCAAAATGTTGTTTACCAACAGCTCCTATTATCTGATCAACTGGCTGACCATCCTTGAAAAGTAATAGCATTGGTATCGATCTTACGTGAAAACGTACAGAAAGATTAGGATTACTGTCTACATCTACTTTAGCAAAAAGAACTTTTCCATCATATTCTTCAGCTAATTGATCGATTGTTGGAGCAATCATTTTACATGGTCCGCACCACTCAGCCCAAAAATCAACAAGAACTGGGATATCAGAATTTTCCACAATTTCTTGAAAATCACTTTCATTTACAATAACTGGTTTAGACATTTCTACTCCTTAACTTATTTTTACTTTTTTATAATTTAATAATGGTACAGCTGATGAAAAATCTGGATTATTACTAGATTCTAGTTCAGTGACCATTCTACCAAAATAGTCAGTCGATGTAAGAAATCCTTCAATTTTTCCATCAAGCTTTAATTTTGTATTTAGTTCAAAGTTTCCATTTTCAGATATTATTGTAATGTTATCATCTTCATTAATATTATTAGCTATAGCATCTTTTGGGTGAATACTAATAAAAATTGGTGATGTGATTTTATTCATGTCTGATTCTTTAGAAACTTTTACTGCTTCTGGTCTATTAAGAATTCTTCCTGGTAAATAGAATAGCCCATCTGTTATAATTTCATCAATATTTATGTCATCGAAAAGCAAATCATAGCTCAAGTCATTTTTAGTTACTTCATTACTATTTTCTGAGACTTTAGATATGTATTCATTTTTATATTTTTCTATCTCAATATTTTTATTCTCAAATAACATTTCTGAAATATCTACTACTGACATAAGATTAGAATTAACTTTATTTATCATCTTAGGAGAGACTTTTATTCTTCCTTCATTATTAATCGTTGTTGATTCATGCTCAGCATAAGTTTTTGTTGGTAAAGTAAAATCAGCTAGATCAAAAAACTTATTCTTAAGATGGTTTGCATAAATAAAAAGCTCAAGTTTTTCTGATATTTCCTCGAAAGGTTCTTCTGTAATCAAATCAGGATTAATCCCATCTCCAAACATTATTAATGCCTTAATCTTACTCTCTTTTATTTTTTCTATAATATTATCAATACTTGAGAAGCTTTTTTTATTCTTTGAAAAAATATCATAGAAATTAGCTGTACCTATACCATTAAATGTAGGATATATACCTTTTCCTTCTCCATTCAAGTTATTAGTAATTGAAGCTAAATTTATAATCGAATCAACAAAATCTTTTGATTCTGAATCTTTAACAGTATCTTGCCCAAAGGTGAATGAAGTTTTAGAAGATCCAGAAATAATCCTTGCAGCTTCTATTATTTGTTCTTCAGGAACCTTGGTGATGGACGAAACTTTTCTAGCATCAAATTTCCATAAGAATTTTTTATATTCATCTATATTATTAGGATTTACATCTTTAGATTCTAAATTTTGATCAAAAATAAGTTTACTAATAGTGTTTATGATCAAACTTTCTGTACCAGGAACAGGTCTTATCCATAGATGTGCATATCTAGTCAAGTCAATTTCTCTTGGATCAATAACTATTAATTTAGAATTATCTCTAGATGCTTTTTTTATAGGTAATGAAATTATATTATTATCTTCAGTTATATTAGATGATACTACTACATTACAGCTTGATTTTTCTAGATTCCAAATCGAGTTAGACGTAGCTAAGAAATTATTTCTATCACTGAGAGTTTTAAAGTAATTAATATTAGTGAGGTTAGCAGTAGTAACATTATCAGTATTAATTTTACTTGATAGGTTTAATAATGCTAAATTATCTTCTACTGAAGCTCTAGGTGAACCTATAATGGCTATTTGTTCTGGATTTATATTTTTTAGTTTTTCATTGATCATTATTATAGCTTCATCATTTTCAATAGATTTATTCTTGTACACATCTTTGAAATAGCTTTTTTTGATCCGTGAAGTTGAGTTTGGATAATCGTATCCAAATTTACCCTTATAGCACAACTGACCTTTAGTGGAGGGGGATGATAAATCTCCTTTAAATCTAATTAATTTATCAGATTTGTTTACTTCAACAAGTGCATCGCATCCACCAGAACAGTTGAAACAATTTGCTTCATATTCTTTATCAGATTTTTCCCATTTATAATCTCTTTCTACTAATGCACCTGTAGGACAAACATCTATACAAGCACCACAAAATTCACATCCAGATTCTAACAATGAAGTACCATTCGAGGTTCCAACAAGTGATACACCTGATCTAGAAACTAATGTTAGAGCAGAGTCTATTCGTATTTCATCACAAACTCTAACGCATCTTGCGCATACTATACAAAGATTGTAATCTCTATCATAAAAAGGATCATCTACATGGATAGGTAAATCCCTTCTATTATAGTTAAGAGGTATAGTCATATCTAGTTCAACGAATCGAGCAGTATCCTTTAGCTCACATCTTTCATTTTTGGGGCATATTGTGCATCTATCTGTTACTGCGACATGTCTTTGACATATATCTTGAGGTCCACACAGTTCTGCTCTATGGCAAGTTAAGCATCCATGGGGATGTTCACTCATTAGTAGTTCTACTACACCTTTTCTTAGATCATTTACAGGTTCATTATCGCTAACAACTTTCATTGAATTGGCAGCAGGAGTTGTACATGATGCAACTGTCATTTTTCTTACAGACCCATCAGGGCCAGTTTGTTCAACCTCTACTAAACATGCCCTACAAGCACCATAAGGTTTCATATTTGGATAGTAGCATAAATATGGAATATATATATCATTATCCATTGCGACTTGAAGAATGGTTTGACCATTCTTTATATCTAAATTACTACCATTAATGTTTATTTTTGCTTCTTCTGACAAATTTTACTCCGAATTATTTGGTCTAGTTCTTGTTGGTATAAGCATTTTTTCTAGTGGTTCAGTCTTATTAGCAATTGAATCTGATATTTCTTTTTCAAAATACTTTAATGAAGATGATATAGGATTATAACCTAGTTGACCATGACCACATAGTGATCCAATTTTCATACTTTTACCTATTCTTTCCAATAAATGTAGATCGTTTGGTTCACTCTTAGATTTACATAAACGGTCTAATACATCATACATATGAGTATTACCAAGCCTGCAAGGGAAACATTTTCCACAAGACTCGAACTGATTGAAAGCAACTAAGTTTCTAATCAAATCAACTACTGAAACTGATTCATTGCATACAATTATCCCACCTGAGCCTAGTATAGCACCAGATTTAGCCATTTCATCGAAATCAATTTTTGTTGAAAATGCATCTTTCCCTAATACTCCACCTAGAGGTCCACCTGTTTGAAGCATTTTAATTTCTGATTCTGAGTTGGAACCTCCTCCAATATCATGGAGAACATCATTTATAGTCATACCCATAGGAATTTCATACATACCAGGTCTATTAATATGACCTGATAAACAAACAATAGCTGTACCTGTAGATTTTTCTGTTCCAGTACTCTTGAACCAATCTGATCCATTTTTTATTATTTGAGGGACATAAGAAATAGTTTTTACATTATTAATGTTGGTTGGTTTCTTCCATAATCCTGAAGCAGCTGGGAAAGGAGGCTTAAATCTCGGTGTTGATCTTTTACCTTCAATTGCCTCCATAAGAGCAGTTTCTTCACCTGCCACATATGAATCTCCAGTTAGTGAAACTTCCATATCAAATGAAAAATCTGAACCAAGTATATTTTCTCCTAAAATACCTTGTTGGTAGGCTTCTTTTATTGCTCTTTCAATAGCATTAATTGGAATTTCATGACCTTGTCTAATAAAAACATAAGATTTATTTGAGTTTGTAGCATAACCATTTAAAATTAGACCTTCAACTAATGTGTGGGGATCTGTTTCTAGTATTCCTTTATCATTATAAGCTCCCGGGTCTCCTTCTTCACAATTACAAAGTACATATTTGGTAGAAGCTTTATTTGGAGCTAAAAAACTCCATTTAACACCTGTTGGAAACGCTGCACCACCTCTACCTCTTAGTCCTGAATTTTTGACTTCTTCGACAACATTCTCAGGGGACATTTCAAAAAGTGCTTTATCTAAAGCAGCGTAACCATCTTGGTTGATGTACTGAAATATATCTCCTGGAGTAATTTCCCCAAAATTTCTAGTAGCAATTCTGAGTTGATTTGAGAATTGTGGCAAATCATTTATACTTGGAATATCTATATCTAAACTTGAGTTAGAATCATAGGCAAAAGCATTTTGTTTAAAAATGTTTTTACTCTTTAGGTAATGATTATAAATACTATTAGCGATATCAAGATCAACATTAGCATAAAAAATTTTTACATTTGAAGGTAGATGGACTACAATCATTGGCTCTAAATACATAAGACCCATAGAACCAACTTCAAGTATATTTATTTTATCGGAGGACTTTGAAGATAGAGATTGAAAAATTTCATCTGCACCTACTGCTTGCCCACTTGTTCCGGTTTGAACCTTAATAACTACTTTTTTGTCGTAGATATCGCTTACATATTTTGAAGATAAATCTTTTAAATTTTGATATTTTTCAGACATTATTCCTTCTTTAGTGAATCAATTAAATTTTCAACTTTTTTATCATCCAGTTTTCCAAACATTTTATGATCAACAGCAAAAACCGGGCTCTGAGCACAAGCTCCAAGACATGTAGAGTACCTGAGTGTAACTTTATTGTCAGAGCTTTCTCCTTCTCCTTCAATTCCAAGTATGTTATGAGCCTTAGTAATTAGTTTTTGAGCTCCATTAATGTGGCAGCTAGGTCCCCAACAAACATCTAGAGTTTTTTCACCGGGTGGAGTAAACCTAAAATTTGTATAGAATGAAGCTACACTCCATACATCATTGATAGTTACTTTACAAAAGTTAGCAATTTCTTCTATTGCTTCATCAGGTATATAGTGCAAGGAGTCTTGCACAGCTAACAAAGAAGACAAAACTGTAACTGTAGTTCTCTTTTGGTTGGAAATAGATTCATTGATTATAGATCTAAGTGAATCTGAATCCAAAATTTTATTTGACAAATCTACTCCTGAAATAGTTCCAATTTAATTTTATCAATTTGGAATTTTTCTAACAAGATATTATTTGATCAAATTATACTAATTGCTACCTAATGTTTTAGCTATCTTCATATCTTCTGAAACATCTCTTTGAATTGTAGGGCTAACAATAACATCTTGAACTATAGTCCTGTGAGGCATTCTCATACAAAGCAAAATAGTTTCTGCTATATCTTCTGGCATCATCATTGTTGCTCTTGCTTGTGCATCTGGAGGTAGAGGTCTATTATCTAAAATTGGCGTATCTACTTCAGCAGGATAAATTGTACAACTTCGTATTCCATGCTCTCTTAATTCTTGTCGCATTGCAGTCATCATAGCTGCAACAGCTGCTTTTGCTGAAGAATAAGGCACACCTCCCATAAGACCAGGATTTATTGCAGCCATTGAAGAAATTGTTACTACAGTTCCACCACCATTTTCAATCATATTTGGCAAAATAGCTTGTGTTAATCTGTAAACACCTTCAACATTCACATTGAATACTGATTGCCAGTCATCTTTCTTTACGTATCTCATTGATCGTACTTTACTTGAATGGCCAGCATTATTTACTAGGTACTGAATATTACCAAATTCCTTAATAGCTTCTTCTGCTACATTTGCAGCAGAATCTCCATCTTCTAGATCAGCAGAAAGAAAAGCACCTTTTCCTCCAGCATTTTCAATTTCTTTAACTGATTCTTTTAGAAGATTTTCTCTTCTTCCTACAACAAATACATTAGCACCTTGTTCGCCTAGCATTTTTGCTGTTACTTTTCCTATACCAGATCCTGCTCCAGTAAGTATAACTGATTTACCTTTCAATGAATCCATTTGTATCCTCCAAAATAATTTTTGTTACTTTTTCACCTAATTCAACCGAATAGTTAGTCCCTCTATCCTCTGGATATATTTGAGCTGTATTAGCAGAATAAAGTCCAGAAACAGGTAATTTTATTGGTATTTTATATGAAGAATAATTAATTGGAATAATTGGTTGGGCATAATTTATTTTATTAAATTTATAATCAAGGATTTCGTCCTTAGAAAAATTTGGATTTATTGAGTTTATATAAGGTATATATTTTTCGATCACTTCATCATAATTCATACTTAATAATTCATTATCCTCTTCGACATAATTAGTTATATATAGTATATTTTTTTCGTCATAGTTTTCTTTAGGTAAAAGATTAGTATGTTCAATAATCCCAAGAAATGGAAAATCTTTATCTGCTATTGAAACCCAGTAATATTCTGATATAGGACTTTTTAAGATCAAAATCATAACCACTGCAGACATATATTCAACTTTATTCATTTTTTCTAAAAGATTTGAATCTAAGGTGATTAGTTTACTCAATATACTATAAGGAGTAGTAGATATTACCTTATCAAAAAATTCAGTTTTCTTATTTTTTTCAGCATCTATAATATCAACTGATGAAACTTTATTTTCTAAGGTGTTTATACTTATAACTTTATGATTATGTTTAATATATCCACCTTTATTTTTGATCTCATTCTCTAATTTTTTTATTAGAAAAGAAAATGAATTTTTTGGATAACAAAGAATTTCATCAAATTTTTTATTCCTAGAAGAAACTCGAGTTTGAATTTTTGACCAAAACCAAGGCATACAAATATCTTTATAATATCTACCAAATTTACCCCTAAGCAGTGGTTCAAAAATTATAGAGAATGTTTTTTCACTTACATGGTTTGATAACCATTTATATGCAGATATTGATTCTAATTTTTTCCAGTCCTTTATTAGCTTTAATCTTATAGATATCAAGGCTAGATTTATTCTATCCTTAAATGAAATTATAGGTAGTCTTAATAAATCAAAAGGTGAGGTTGTTGACCAAATTTTCTTATTTGCAAATGTTGCAACTTTAGATTTATACCAATTTAATTCATTTTCAATATTTAGCTCTTTGTAAAGTTCTAAAATTGCTTTATCAGTAACAAATAGATGATGGTAAGCTTTTTCTATTTCGAATTTACCAAAATCTATTGTAGAAGCTTGACCTCCAGAGTATGAAGTCGATTCATATATTATAACTTCGTGACCTAGCTTAGAAAGTTTATAAGCTGCTGTAAGTCCCGTAATTCCGGCTCCAATTATACAAATCTTCATTTCTTTTTTATTAGATTAAGTTTTTCTGATAAAAGTATTATAATTCCAAACAAAGAAATAGGAGCAAATAATATTAGATGTACAGTTATAATTATTGATGCTCCTTGATTTGTAGAGATTCCAAGAATTAGGAATGCTAAAGTTCCAAAAAATTCAAATCCTCCTATATTTGCTGGTAATGAAGGAATTACACCAGAAAGATTTGTAATAGAACAAACAAAAAGTATTATAAACAACAAATCTAATTTATTATGATTTGGTAATATTTCTACAGAAACTATGTAGTAAACACCAGCTTCAATAAACCAAATTAAAAAAGATAATATATATAAATTTATATATTTTTTTATACTTCTCTTTTTACTAAAAAAAACAGTTAATGATTTTATAAAATTTAATAACTTTGATATCAGTAATTCAATTAATGGGATTTTCAATTTATAAATTACAAAAAATACTATTGAAAACAAAGTAATGATAATAAAATAATTTACTAAATTATTTCCAAAATCAAGTAAATCAATATTTCTATCATCCAGTTCAATTACATAATTAAATTCTTTTATAAAAGGCAGAGAAATAATTATAAAAATCAATAAAGCTAAAATATCAGTCAATCTTTCTGTAAATATAGTTGATAGTACTTTTATAAAACTTATTGATTCTTTATCTGAGACTCTCCTAACACGATAAATTTCACCTAATCTAAAAGGAAAAATATTATTTGCCATATAACCGATAATAGTTTCCATAAACATGTTAAGTTTATAGTTACCTATAAGTTCTTTATAAATAAATTTCCATCTCAAATATCTAAAAATAACTGATATAAAATAAACAAATGTAGCACTTAGTATAATAAACACATTAACTTTAGAAATATTAGAAAATATTTCATCAAAATCATTAATAATTATTACTAATCCATAAACAAAAAAAAGAGAAAGTATTATAGATAATGCATTATATATATTTAATCTAAATTTATTCAATATTTTCTAAGTTTTTTGATTTTAAGAATGTCCCATCTGAACTGCCTATAGAGGATTCAAAATCTCTGTATAGGATAAAATTTTTAAATTTTATTCTTTCTTGTGTATTCATAAAAAATTTAGTTAGATCAGCTAAGTTTTTATTTCTATAAATATTTTCAGGAAACCATTCTCTATGTGGAAATTCTCGAATTACTTTGTAGTTAACTAAGTCAATTTTGTCTAAATTTTTATTATTTACTAACATCAAATCATAATCATTTTGTAATCTTTCATAATCCATATCACTAAACCAAGTAATTTTATTATTATTTCTTTGATACCACATCCATGGCCATGAAAACCCATCTGTAGAATCTACAGCAATAGATATATTTGATTTTTTTATTTGTAATTCTTCTATTTCCAATGAAATTTTATGTAATTCTTGTGAGGTCTGAGTATAAATAAGCATATCTTTTGGGTTATCAGATAACTTAAAAATTACATTATTAGTTGTCCTAATTGTCAATAAAGTTCCGAATAATGAAATAATCACAATAAAAGAATAAAATAATAAATTAAACTTAAATGATTCTTTTGTGTAAATAAAAAATAATATAAACAGAATAAAACTAGAAATTAAATACAATAAATCATAGTAAATATTTGAAGAATCAGTGTAGTCAGAAAATAATATTTTTAGTATGAAAATAGATAAAATTGATGTTGTTACAAAATAGAAAATTAAAATTGGATATTTAATTTTAATAATATAAGCTAATAAATCTTTAGAAAATATAGATAAAGCAAAAATCAATGGTAAAGTTATATTCACTGTTAACCAAGGCATTTTTTCCCCTGCAATTGAAAATGCAATAATACAAAATATTGACCAAAATCCAATTATTCTCTTTAAGAAACTTTTTTGGAATAAATAATATAAAGATAAAGGTAATCCAACTAAAAAAGGTAAAAATTCATTTGTAATAAGTATCAAAAAGTAATAATAGTAGGGTTGGCTACCTCTTGCAACTTCATGCTGAGCTAGCCAGTAACCAAGTGATTGCCATTGACCTGTTACTAACCCTTGAGGAGCAACTAGGAAAGTAGTAAACATAAAAATATAGATGAGTGAAAAAATTAACAATGAAATCAAGTATATTTTTTTGTCTGTAGAAATACCAATGAATAAGGAAATTATGAGTAAAAAAATTGAAATTATCCAAGATACTATTATCCCTAAACCAGTTGGTAATCCAGGAGGTACACCAGGATAACCATCTGGAGTAGCTAGAGTAAAACCCAAAGATGACTGAAATATAGAAACTAGAGGAGCAGATAGTGGTAAAGATAAGGTAAAAATAATAATAAAAATCTTGGTTTCATTAGTTATTTTATCTATACTAATTTTTCCTAATATAACATTTTTTATGTCATTGAAAGAATAGAAGAATAAAAAAATCAATAATCCCAAAACATTAATATACATACTTTCCTTGATCGTGTATCCAATTGATAAACATGCAACTGAAATATATATCCAAAGATTTTGTGAAGACTTAACGTACTTTATTATAGAAATAATAAATATTAGTAAAAAAAATGCCATAAATATATCATTTCTTGCGAAACGACTAAAATAAGCAATTGAAGGAGATATAGTAAGAAATATTGAAAAAATATAGCATGGAATAAATCCTAATTCTTTTCTCAGAAGAAGCGGAATAAATATTAGTAGAAAACCAAATATTGCAAAAGGTAGCCTCAAAATATAATTATTATCAGTAAATAACCAAAAAAAAGAAGAAAGAGTGTTAAATAAAAACATTCCATGAGTTAGAGGGTTGTGATTATAGTAGTCCCCTTGAGAAGTTATAAATGAGAAAAAACCATGCAAACTTTCATCGTGATGAACTGCTCTATCGGATAAATCTAGGAATCTTAAGATCAATGCAAAAATTGAAAGAATTATGTATAAAATTAGTTTGTAATTTATGTAAATTTTAGGCATTAATTTAATGAGTATAATCTATATTTTTCATTATCAAATAGTAAATTAAATTTATCAAAATTTGAAATATTAGAATCTTTATATATTAGTCTCTCATAATCAGAAAAAATTATATATGAAATGTTATAGGTTTTAATAACATGATGATCTAGAGTTGGATTATTATAGAAATCTTCAATACTCTTTTCTAAATCAAGTATATATTGAGTATTTTTTCTCCATTGTAATTGATGGTTTGTCCAGGCTAAAGCTGTAGATCTTGAAGTAGCAGAAGAAATAAAATTTGATTTAGTATATGATTTCCCAACACCCTCTAAAACAATTTCATCAGCTGGAATATTATGTTTTATGTATGAAATGATTTCTAATTCACTATCATCAAGATAACTTAGACCATTTAATGTATTCTCTCCCCCATTATCAATATTTCTAGTAGCAATAGATGCTATCGACCACCAAATACTTGGAACTAATATCACTAATGTTGATACAACTATTATTGATTTTTTTCTTATTGAAATATTAAATAAAAATCTAAAAAATAAATAAGAAGAAATAATATTAATAAAAATATAGCAAATGAAATAAAACTTAAATATAGTATTCATTCTATTATCGAAAGCATCAACTACATACAAAAATTCACTTCCATAAATAATTGTTAGGTTAGATAAAAGAATAATTAAAATTTGAGTATCTTTTCTGTTTATTATAAGCAGATATAAGATAGCTGATATTAAAAAACTAAAAAAGGTTACAACTAAGACATAGTTTATAAATAACTCTAAATTTAAGTATAAAGTTTTAGATATTAGTGAAAATGTAAATGAAAAAAATATTATTAATAAAAATAACTTCAAGAAAAGTATTCTTGTTTTAATTTCTTTATATAGAGATGCTAGTAATGAAATAAATATAATAATAAATGGGAATCCCCAATATAAAAATATATGAATAAACCTTGAAGAAATCTTAACAAAATCTAAGTAAGGAAATTGTAATTGATTAGTTGGATTAATTATCAGTAATGCAAAAAAAGAGATAATAACTGGAATAAAGATTAATCTTAATATTAGATTTCTTCTAGTTATAAAAAATCTTTTTAATGTAATTTTAGTATAAATTTCTGATCTATTATGAAAGATTATTTGTAGAAATAAAAACCAAATTATTGGAACTATATACCAAGGATTAATTAATATAGTAATTAGAAGCAATAAATTTATTATAAATAAATTATTTGGACTGAATTCTTTAGAATAAAATGTACTTATTATTTTAGATAGGCAAAAAATCACTATAGGTATAGCTAAAACGTGAGGATGTATATCACCTAATATTATTGAAAATGAAGGAAATTCATTAATTGTATAATCTGAAAAGGGTATGTTTTCACTTGAGAAATTTATAATTCTTGAAATACTAAACCACCACCAATTTTCGCTAGGCCAAAATAAATCAAATTTATCTGAAGCATGTAATCCGTCTATCGATAGAGAATCATATAAATAGTTGCTACCTAAAGGTAAATGCGCAAAAAATTCAAAAATAGCTATTAGTGGAGCTAAAAAAAATGTGAATATAAATGAAATCATATAGAAATATATTATTTTTGTTTTATTAGTACTAAAAATAAAATTACTTAATAAACTTACAACTGATAAATAACTAAGTGATATTACTATTGGAAGTATAAAATTGTATGCTATCTCTGAATCTAAATTTATTATTTGAGGAACAGATGAAAAAACAAAATATCCGTATGAATAATATGAAATATTTTGATTATGAAACCATAAATCTTTAGGAATAAAAGTATCTCCATTCATTGATGATGAAAGAATCATATATTCCATAATTTTTTCCGTATGTATAATATCTGGATTTAGATATCTTATAAAAATTATGATTAGAAAGAAAAAGATAAAATTTAAATAATTTATGCTAATAAAACTCCTGATTACTATATTTAGAGATTTTTTTCTAAGTAAATAAATAATAGAAATAGCTAATATCAGAAGGTAAGAAAAAAGCCAAACTTTTTGATTAGATATTAAACTAAAAGTAAGTATTTTAGTTATAGTTCCAAAAGTTATTAATATTAAGAAACCAACTAATAAATTATTAATATTTGTTGGTAATTTCCTAAAATATAGTTCATAACAAGCACCGGGTAGTATCAAAGAAATCAAGATACCAATGGCAAATAATATTTCTAATATGTACATAGAATTTATAATTTATTTAAAGCTATTTTTGCTGCCTCTTTTTCGGCATCAATTTTTCTCTTTCCATAAGCTTCAGCATAAAGAGAGTTCTTTATATATAAAGATACCTTAAATTTACCATCAGTATTTTTCTGGGATTTATATATAGGTAAATCTAAATTATCATCCTGAAGTTTTTCTTGAAGCATAGATTTTGGGTCGAAATATGCTCTTTCAGCAATTAAAAAATCAATCTTATCTTTAAATAAATTTATTAATAATTCACTTGTTTCAGAAATTCCAATTTTTATTGAAAAATAACCAAATAAAGCTTCAAATAAGTTACACAGATTTGAATTTTTATTTCTTCCATTATTTTTTTCCTCACCTTTTCCTAAAATTAATAACTCTCCTAAATTCAGTGATTTTGACTTATCAGAAAGAGAGTTTTGATTAACAATTTCTGATCTTATCTTAGATAAATCTCCTTCGGGAAGATCAGAATACTTTGAGTACAAGTAATTACTAACAATAAAACTAATAACAGAATCTCCAAGATATTCTAACCTTTCATTTGATAAAAGTGTATTATTAGCGAGATTTTCATTAATAAAAGAACTATGGGTGAAAACTACTTTTATTCCATCAGGATCAATTTTAGAGTATTTTTTTATTAGTTCATGAATCATATTGAGTGTTGCTTTGGCCAAGGGGGTTGAGGCTTCTTCAGTTCGCCAAAATAAGTATTATTATATGACAACATTTTTAAGCTCTCATAGAATTTCTTACTATCAGCTTCAGGAGGAGTAAAAGTTTTTAAGAAAACAGAATTACCATCTTCAAATTCAATTGTTGGGGTGCCAAAAATACCTTTTTCTGAAGCATCATTATGAGACTCTGCAATATAAGATAAAGTATCTTGCGATAACATATCACTTAAAAATGAATCCGAAAAAAGACCTAAATCTTTTACAATTTCTATTATGTAATCTTTTGATCTAACATCTTTCCTATCAACATGTTTTAGATGAAAAATTTTTTTCATATATTCATAACCTGCTTGTTTTGAAATTTTTCTAGCTGCAATACCTCCCAAATGTGGCCATATACCTCTACTTACATAATTATCTAAGTCTTGTTCCCACGCATACCAATTTTCACCATTATCTGAATTTTGTTGTTCCAATAAGTAAGGTTTCCAGTTTATTTCTACTAATGATAGTTCCTCCAAATTGATCAACCAATATCCTGCTTGTCTTACCCAAGGGCAAGTATAATCAAAATAAACATTTATATGTTCAGTATTATTAGACATAATAAAAATTTCCTTATTTTTGTAAAATTAAAAAATATAAAATTAAATCTTTGGATATTAATATAAATAATATAATTACATCAATATCAAACAAAAACAATTTTCTTAATTGTATTATAGATTATTGTAAAAATTTCAAATCTAAAAATGATACAAACATTTATTTAGTTGGAGGTATTGTAAGAGATAGTTTTATAGACAAATCAATTACCAAAAATATGGATATTGATATTGCTGTAGACGGTGATATAGATAAATTTGTAAATGAAATCTCTAGAGATTTAAGTATAGATATACAAAATAAAGCACATAATTTTTTAAATTATAAATTGATTACTAGAGATTCAAATTTTTCTATTGATGTCGCTCATACAAGAAAAGAAAAATACTCTTCTAAAGGAGACCTTCCTAAGTGGGAGAAAGCCGGAATAATTGAAGATATGTACAGAAGAGATATAACAATAAATGCTATATCTGTAGAAATAACAAATAATGATCTATGCATAATTGATAAATTAGGTGGAATTAATGACATAAAGAATAAAACTATAAAGCTAATCCATGATAAATCATTAGAAGACGATCCAACTAGAATATACAGAGCTATAAAATATAAAACAAGATTAGACTTTAGTTTTGATTTGCGTACTTATGATTATTTATTGAAATCTTTTGATGAATTAAGGAATATTTCTAACTTCAGAAAATATAATGAAATCTTAAAAATTATTAACGAAGATAAACCTGAAAAGATTGCAACTTTCATAAATAAGAATAAGAAATTTCTTTCAATTTTCCCTGAATCTTTTCTAGAAAAGATCCATTTTATTGATAAAGATTTCTGGGATAACAGCAGTAAAGAAATAAAAATATTTTTTTCATTATTCAACAATAGAGATTTTGTAATTAACGAATTTTTGGAAAGCTTAAACTTTTCAAAAAAAGAAAAGAAATACATTAATGGATTATATGAGCTTAAAGATTCACCAGAAAAAAACTTAAAAAATAATTATAATAAAGAACTACTAGCTAATTTATATCACTGCTTATAGCAAATTTTTTATGTTCTCCTCCCCAGTTTGAAGCCCTGCTGGCTAATCTTTGCCTATGAAATATATATTGCTGAGCGTAAGAAGATATTCTACCCCATTTATTCATTGCTCTATCACTAGCTTTTTCAGGATTAATTTTTTTTGGAAATCTATACCATCTAATTAATCCATTCAAGACATGCCTATCTACTGGAAATGATTCAAGCTTATCAAAAGAATAAGCTAAAATACAATCCGCAATTTTTCTACCTATTCCCTTCACTCTAACTAATTCTTCTCTAGCTTTTAGGTAGGAGATTTGATCTAATTCGTCTAGGTAAATATTTTCATTATTTATTTTTTCAGCGATATTTATGATGTAAGGAGCTCTAAAGCCAAATCCTAATTCTCTTAATTTAATTTCACCGATTGATAAAATTTCATATGGATTTGGAAATTTATAATTGTTTAATTCTCTGAGTAATTTCATGTGATATTTTATTCTTGGTAAATTAGAGCAAGATGAAGTTATAAAACCAACAATACATTCCCATTTAGGTTGTTTAAGAATTCTTAGTTTTGGATACATCTTAATAACAGGATTTATTATATTATCATTACTTAACAAATCAAATCCATCTAAATATTTTGGATCTCTACCTAGATAATTTTCAAATTCACTTTTTAAATTGATATTTTTTACACCACCAATAATTTCTATTTCTAAACATTTATTTAGCTCACTTACTGTTATAAGAGTATCTTTGAAGTAACCTTTATAGGTATTTGAGGTATTTGAAATTTTTTGCCAGCTAAAAGATTGACCTGAATCTAAAGTATTATGTAAATCTATGTCTAATTCGATTTTTAATTTATTCATATTTGTCATAAGCTATAGATAATAAAAAAGGGTATATAAAACTTATAATAACTACAGACAAAAAAACAATAATCACAAGATGAATAATTTTTATTTTCTCAAAAAAAAATAAAAAAATTGAAAAAAAAACTAATACACAGAAAATAAAAATATTTATGAAAATAAATGGTATTAAATCAAAATCTTTTATATTGTTGTATTCAAAAAAAATGATAATTATTGAATAAATTAATATAAAAACTAACAAACCTAACATATTATAAAAAATTAGTTTTCTTGAATTAAAATAGTTAGTTTTAGTATTTAGTACTGTAAAGATATTGTAATAACTAGAAAAAAATAACCAATTAGTGAGCATCAAAATAAAACCTAAAACTAAATTGTAAATACTCACAACAGATCCACCAAATAACATTTATGATTAGTATTTTTTTCTATTATTTCTTTAAAGTTATAAGAAGATTTTTCATTATCTATTATAGAAAAATAACTAGGTCCAGCTCCAGACATACTTATATTAGGTAAACCCATTTTTAATAAATCATTTTTTATATCTCTCAAGTCATGAAAAATAGAAAGTGCAGATTCTTCTAATCCATTGAATAAAGATTCTGAGATATTTTTTCTAGATCTAATTTTTTTGAGTAAATGTTCTTGATATTCACCATTAGTATAAGATTTTAAGTTACTAAATATCTTATAAGTTTTGTTTTCAATTAGAATATTTGGATAAATTAATAAAATATTACTTAAATTTGGTTTTTCAATAAAAGTAATTTTTTCTCCTTTTCCTTCAATCAGAGCTGTATTAGGACCCAGAAAAAATGGAATGTCCGATCCAAATCTTAATCCAATATCAAACATTTCTTTAGAGTCAAGATTAAGTTCTAAGTATTCATTTAAGCCTTTGATTACAGAAGCAGCATTTGAAGAACCTCCACCTAAACCAGAGGAATATGGAATATTTTTTTTTATCCTAATAGAAATTTTTTCAGTAAAATATTTTTTTTGCATATGTAATAGGATTTTTGTGACTAAGTTTTCATCTTCTTTGATTCCTAATTGTTTTACACTATTAAAATCAGATTTTTCTATTTGAATCTCATCAAATAAAGATATCTTAGAGATAACAGTCTTTATAGAATGAAAATTATCATTTCTTTTGCTTAAAACTTCTAATCCAAGATTTATCTTTGCAAAACTCTTAATTTTATACATACTTTAAGTACACCTTATATAGATATTCCCAGTCTGATAATTTTAAGTGTTGAGGTCTTAAGTTTTCATCTATCTTAGATTCGTAAATTATAGATTTTGTAAGTTCATTATCTATACCTAAACCTCTAGAAAAGGAATTAGAAATTTTTTTCCTAGGATTTGAAAAGCATTTTCTTACAAATTCTGTATATTTTTGATCAATTAATTTTCCATTTGGATTTATTTTAACAGTCATTGAATCTACCTTTGGTACTGGATAAAATTCAGTATTTTTAATAATAAGTAATTTATTTACGTTAGCTAATGATTGAATCAAAAAACTTAAGTAAGATTTTTTACCATCTGGAGCTACTATCTGTTCACCCACTTCTTTTTGAACTGTAAATACCATCGAGTAAATATTCTTTTGATATAAAAAATTTCTTATTATTATATTAGCGGCATAGTATGGTAAATTACCAATAATAAAATATTTTTTATTATTATCATTAATTTTATAAGTTCGTGCATCTGAGTGAATTACACTAATTTTATTAGACTTATACTTATTCTTAAGTGGTTCAATTAAGTCAATATCAAACTCAATTAGAGAAATATTATTAGACAACTTAGTAATTATGTTAGTTAATGATCCATCACCTGGTCCTATTTCAATTATCTCAACATCTTGTGGTATTTCGGATAGATCAATAATCTTTTGTGAAATCTCTTTATTTCTTAGAAAATTCTGACCAAGTTTTTTTTTCATAACTAAATAATTATAAATTACTTCATTTAGATAAACTTATCTATTTTATATATATTTGAAATTCCTTATAGCTTTAGTATTTTTTATATTGTTAATATATTTATTCCTAGTGGTGATTTTTCTTGAAATATTTTGATAATTAGAGGTTTTCATTTATCATTAATGTAATCTGTTATTATGATGAAAATATGACCACTAATTCAAAGCTTAATTGGGCTGTTATCCCTTGTGCCGGTTTAGGTACAAGGCTTCTTCCAGTTACAAAATCTATACCAAAAGCTATGCTACCTATTGGTAACTATCCTCTGATTCATTTTGCTGTAAAAGAAGCAACTAATCTTGGTATAGAAAATATATTAATTATAATCGGAGATGGTATGGATACAATTAGATCTTATTTTACAGAAAATTCTGGATTAAATACTGCATTAGAAATAAAAGGTGAAAAAGAACTCTTATCAGAACAAAATCAAATTGTAAATCTAGCAGATATAAAATTTTTATTGCAAGAAAAACCTATAGGTGTTGGCCATGCCATTAAGTTAACAAAAAGAATAATTGGAGATAATCCATTTGCAGTTATATTACCTGATGATCTTATTTTTGCCAAACCTAATGCACTTGGTCAACTCAAGAATATTTATGATAAATATGGTGGTAATGTTATAGGCTTAAATAAATTGAAGAATAATGAAATAGATAAGAAGGGTATTGTAAGTTTTACAGAAGATAAAGACAGATATAAGATTGATATGCTAGTAGAAAAGCCAAAAATTGGTGATGCTCCTTCAAATATTGGTATTCTAGGAAGATACATATTTGAATATTCAATTTTTGATTCCATTCCAGATGAATCAGATAGTGAAATAAATGTTACAGACGCTATGATGAACTGCATTGATAAAATTCCCGTATCAGGCAAAATACTAGATGGATATCATTTTGATACAGGAAATCCTAAAGGAATGGTTAGAGCGTCTAATTTTTTTATAAAGAACTCTAAATTAATTCTTGAAGATTACTAATCGAGTTTTAATACAGCCATAAATGCCTCTTGAGGTACTTCGACTGCCCCTATCATTTTCATTCTTCTTTTTTTTCCCTTTGATTGCTGTTCCAAAAGTTTTCTCTTTCGAGTTATATCACCACCATAACACTTAGCTAAAACATTTTTTCTTAAGGCACTTATATTCTCTCGTGCTATAATTTTTCCTCCTATGGCAGCTTGAACTGGCACTTGGAACATTTGTCTTGGTATTAATTCTTTAAGCTTACTTACTAATTCTCTACCTTTATATGGAGCTTTGCTTTTCTCAGTTATCAAGGACAGAGAATCTACATTCTCATGATTAACTAAGACATCTAATTTTACAAGATTAGCGTTTCTTTCATCTAATATTTCATAATCCATCGAAGCATATCCTGAGGAGCAAGATTTAAGGCCATCAAAAAAATCTATTAAAATTTCTGATAATGGAAGATAATGAGTAATAATAACTCTTTGAGATGATAAATTTTTTGAATTTTGGATGTAATCGATTTGTCCAAACTCTCCCCTTTTTGAAGAAAGAAATTCAGTAACTTTTCCAATGTATTCATCAGGTGTAATTATTGTAATCTTTACCCAAGGTTCTGTTATGCGGTCAATTAATTGAGTTGATGGCCATTCTGATGGGTTTTGTATTTTAGTTATTTCTCCTGATTTTAAGTAAACAGTATGAGTTACACTAGGTGCAGTTGTTATAAGTTCGAGATCATATTCTCGTTCTAATCTTTCTTGAATTATTTCCATATGAAGCATTCCTAAGAATCCACACCTATATCCAAAACCTAAAGCAGCAGAGGTTTCAGGTTCATAAACTAAACTCGGATCATTTAGATAAAGTTTATCAAGAGCATCTCTTAGATCTTGATATTTATCAGAATCTACTGGATATAAGCCAGTATAAACAGTAGGAACAGATTCCTTATACCCCAACAATGGTGAATCATTTTTATTATCTATACTTGTAATTGTGTCACCAACTTTTATATCCTTAAGATTTTTTATACCTGTTTCAATATATCCAACGAATCCTGCAGACAGTTTATTAGAAGAAACTTGATCTGGTTTTAGGTAACCTATATCCAGCGCTTCTTGATGGGATTTGGTGCTATGAAAATATATTTTTTGACCCTTTGTAATTTCACCACTAACAATCTTTACGTATGCTATAGCTCCTTTGTATGAATCATATTTTGAATCAAAAATTAGGGCCTTTAAATCATTACTAGAATCACTTTTAGGAGCAGGAATATTAATTATAATTTGCTCCAACAATTCTTTGACCCCTGTACCCTCTTTTGCAGAAACCATAAAAATCTCTTCTTCTTCAAAACCTAATATGTCTGTAACTTCATTGATTATTTTTTCAGTCTCAGCCAGTGGAGAATCAATTTTATTTATAACAGGAATTATTTTAAGATTTTGATCAAATGCTTGATAAACCGTTGAAATAGTTTGTGCTTGAACTCCTTGTGTTGCATCTATCAAGAGCAATGCTCCTTCACATGCAGCTAATGATCTTGATACTTCATATGTGAAATCAACATGTCCTGGTGTATCGATTAAGTTCAATATATATTCTTCTTGATTTAAAATATAATTGAGCTGGATTGTTTGAGCTTTAATTGTTATTCCTCTTTCTCTTTCGAGATCCATAGTATCTAGAACTTGATTCTTTAGATTCCTATCAGAAATAGCTTTTGTAAGTTCGATAAACCTATCTGCTAATGTAGATTTACCATGGTCAATGTGGGCTATTATAGAAAAATTTCTTATATTCATGAAGAATTATAATTTTTAGTTAGTATATATTTTTATTATACTTGACCAAAAAAAATATCCTAAATGAACTTATATTAGAAATTTAATAGTTTCTCTATTAGTCTAACAACTCATCATGGGGTAATGTCCAAGGAGCTCTTCCAGCAAATGGCCTTGGTACTTTATTAGTATCAACCATATTTACATCAATCAATGTTGGTTTATTAGCCGCTATTGCTTCTTCAATAGCTTCATCTACTTTAGTAGCGTCATCGACAGTTATACCTTTAGCTCCATATGTTTCAGCCATTTTTGCAAAATCAGGGTTTACAAAACTTGTTTCGTAATCACCACCCCAATCTAATTCAAGATCTCTTCTGACATTCCCATAATATCCATCATTAAATATGACACCTATAATATTAATTCCATACTTTACTGCTGTTGATAATTCTTGAACATTATACATAAATCCACCATCACCTGATACAGAAACGACTGGAGTATCTGGTTTTGCTACCTTAGCACCTATAGCTGTTGGAAATGCCCAACCTAGATTACCTGAATAACCAGAATCAAAATAAGTTGAAGTACTATATGTTTTGAAAGCTGCTCTTGAGTAATACCCCATTTGAGTCATATCCCAAACTGAAATGGTTTCTTTTGGCATACCATTACGCAATGAATCTAAAATATCATGTTGAGGTTGGAGCCCTTCAGATCCAGATTCTAAAATTTCTCTTATCTTTTTTACTTGAGATGCAGGAGATTCTAGATTTGTTCCACCCATTTGGTTAGTTAAGTCTATTAATTTTCTAATAGAAACTTTTGCATCACCAATTACAGGTAGAACATCTTTATGAAATTTTCCTATTTCAGATTTATCTATTTCAACTTGTATTTTCTTGGTATTCTCAGCTGCGGGATATCTAATGGCAAATCTTGAACCCAATATTATAATTAAATCACTTTTTTCCATTAAATCTTTTATTTGACCTTTACCTGTAAGCCCAGAACCTAAAGAATTTGGATGTTCATCTGATATTACTCCTTTTGCTGCGGCACTGGTTATAACAGGAATATTTGTAATTTCGGATAGTTCTCTTAATTCATCCTCAGCTTCAGATCTAATTACTCCTGTTCCAGCATATATCAAAGGATTTTTAGCATTTATAATAAGTTTCACCGCTTCAGTGATTGCATCATCATTAGGTTTCATTCTTTCAAACGTAGATGCTTCTAAGAGTTGAACTTCTTCACTCTCAACCATAGTTTCTGGTGGCATTTCAATTTCAACTGGCCTTGGTCTTCCATTCTTTAGATGACTAAAAGCTTCTGAAACTCCTGATGGAATTTCATGTGGTCTTAGTAATCTTTTTTGAAATTTTGTTACTGGCTTTATTGTTTCAAGTTGATCATTAACTTCATGCAAACCACCCATATCCTTACCAATTGTAGATCTAGGTATTTGACCAGCAATCATTAATACTCTTGAGTTAGATGAATATGCTGTAGATAAACCAGCAGCTGCGTTGTAAAGTCCAGGACCAGGTACAACCATTGCTACACCAATACCTCTGCTAGCTCTAGCATATCCATCAGCCATATATGAGGTAGCCTGTTCATGTCTTGGTACAATCATTTTTATATTTTTATTTCTTCGGAGTGCATCTACTACTCCATACATTTGTACCCCAGGTAAACCAAAAATAACTTCTACACCTTCTCGTTCTAAAGAACTTATTAGTGCATCTCCACCAGACATCTTACTCATTTTTCTCTCCCTCTTACCATAAATCTATTATTCTTTCAGCAATAAGCATTACTGTTGCATTTGTATTCGCTCTAATGCAGTCAGGCATAATTGATGCATCGACTACCTTAAGGTTTTGAACTCCTCTAACTGAACCATCTTGATTAACTACTGCTAAGGAATCATTCCCCATTTTACAAGTTCCACTACTATGGTGTCCTGTAACCATCTTTGTTCGCAACCATTTTTTTAGTAGTTTATCATCATTTCTTATATTTGAGTCTGGATGATTCATTTCTCCTGCATAATTTTGGAACTCTTTATGTAGTCCGATTTTTTCGAGAATTTTTATACCTTCAACAAATCTGTTTATATCATTATCTGTACTTAAGTAATTATAATTTATCTGTGGATATGCATCTGGATTATCTTTATTTAGTGAAATCTCTCCTGAACTTTCTTCCAAATTTAAAGTCAAATTAGCTTTAATACCATCAGGAACTTCAGGGTTTCCATTATTTTTTGTACTCGAGTTCATGTAGACAATCATATCATTTGTAAAATTAGATTGATCTGAGGTATATCTTAATCCCATTGCTACTCTTGAATAGTTGGTAGTTGGATTAGAATAATTCTCTGAAGCTTCCCAAGCAACATAAACCATTGGATGATCTCTTAGGTTTTTTCCAACACCTGGTAAATCAATAACCGGCTTTATGCCATGATTTATAAATTTATTAGGATCACCAACACCAGAATTTAGAAGAAGTTTTGGAGTTTCAATAGCTCCTGCTGATAGAATTATCTCATCAGTAAATAAATCAAAACTTTCTTCTCCTGATATTAATTTAAGACCTATAGCCTTAGTGCCATCAAATATAATTTCTTTTACATAAGTATTACTCTTAACATTAATATTTGGTCTATGCCTAATATCATTCAAGTATGTAATTGCTGTACTCTGTCTAACTCCATCTATTTGATTAAATCCTAGTGGACCAACTCCTGTTGAATCTGGTTTATTATGATCCGGACATGACGGGAATCCATAGTCAATACAAGAATTATAAAATGCTCTATGAACATCATCCCATTCTGGCTCAGGAACTCTTTTTACTTTTATGTAACCTTCATCTCCATGATAATCTTCATTAGAAAAATCTAAATCATTTTCAAATTTTTTAAAGAAAGGTAAGACTTTATCAAATGACCATTTTTCATTACCAAATTCAGCCCAACGATCATAATCTTCTCTTATACCTCTTAATAGAATTTGAGCATTGATAGATGATGAACCTCCAATAACTTTTCCTCTAGGTATTCTTATTAATGGTCCATCTTTAGTGCTTTCGGCTTTATATGCCCAATTATGAGGATCTAGTTCTTGAGAGGCAGGCATATCTAAATTTGCATGTCCATAATAGACATTTTCTGGCATATATTCCAAATTACTATAGTCATTACCAGCTTCAATTAATAAAACATTTTTATTTGGATCTTCTGTTAAACGATTTGCTAGAATTGAACCAGCTGAACCAGAGCCAACTATGACCGTATCGTAAATATTTCTCATTATCCCTCCAATTCATATATAGAAACAAGAAACCAAGCCGCTAATGAACCTCCACGATTATCAAAGCCATTTTCTCTTTTTCTAATCAAGTAATCACTTAGTTTTTGAAGCGATCCTGTTCCTGTACAAGATTCATGAACTACTCCTGTATTTTCTATGTTATTATCAACAAAATTCCATGCCTTTTCAACTATTTCCATATACTTTTCTGGAAAGTAACCTAATTTTATTCCAGAGGCTAAAGAATAACCAATCATACAAGTAGAAGTAAGTTCTTCGTATGAATTTTCATCATCAATAATTTGTCTCCATGCACCATTAATAGTTTGATAATTTATTAAGGAATCTATGTGAGAATAATGTTTATTTATTATTTCATCTAGATATTTAGAATCTTTCATATACTTAATGGCTTCAGTTGCGCCATAGGTAGCAAAACCATTACCTCTTCCCCAAGTAAATGGAGCTACATTAGAGTGTATATAAATACCATCTTCTCTTTGCAAAGGAGAATCTAATATATGAGATGAAATAAATTTTGTATATTTTTCATCTTTCGTATGTTTATAAGCCCTTCCTAATAATGCTGAAACAAAAAATTGATCCTCTACTTGAATATTTGGGTCAAGAATAGAATTTTGAGAATCTATAAATTTATCAGACTGAAAAATTATTGGATCAATAATATTTTTTTCATTTATAATTTCAAATAAATCGTCTAACCATAGAATGCCCGATCTATTATCATTTCTCCAATCTTTATCTTCTTTATTAATTCTTCCATTTATAAGTTCATTATAAAACTCTAATGCAAAGTCTTTAGCTCCAGTAAAATAACCTAATTTTTCTAATCTCAATCTTGCTGATAAACCTACCCCTTGAGTATAGACTACTGTATCTGTTTTACTTCCATAAATTTGACCAAGAGTTACAGCCTTATCTAATAAAACAACTTTATCAATCATTAAATTTCCTTTATCTTCTCATTACAAAACTTTATTACATCTTCAGCTATCTCTTTAGCCTTTAAGGAGTCATCTTTAGTAAAAATTTGAAAGGGTGAACCACTCATTGTGAAAGTTGGATACCTGGTAGAAAATAAATACTTATCTAAGATAGGCCCATATGATTTTAAAAAATCAAATGTTGGATCTATTGCAATACAATCTTCAGATAAATCAGAAATAGAAGAACCCCATACTTTATCTGTTCCCTTCAAAACTAAATATGAAACTAAAATTTTCTCTGCAGCTTGTTGAAACAAGAAACAAGAAATAGAAAAATCAGTTTCCATTAATCTTATTGCAAGATCAAAGTCATATTTTGATTGACCAATCCATCTAAAATGCTCTTTTTGATATTTTTCATTCATGACAAAACTTCTTCTTCATCTTGAAAAATTACTTCTAAGGAATTTATTATTGAAGTTATTGTTAAACTATTTGTTCGTAATTCATTATATTCATTAGGTGTATATACAAAAAATCTTGTATGAACAGAGGGTCGCAAATGAGTAATCCAGAATTCATCTCTATTGTGAAATTCCTCTTCAGTTTCTTGGATAATTAGTAGATCTAATGAGGTATCAGGAGAAATTTTTCCAAGCGGATAATCTCCGAAAACACCTAAAGATTTTGCCCCAAGCTGCTTAGATTCTGTAGAAAATTTTGAAAGTTCTTTTTCTAATAAATTTTTTCTATGATTTGAAAATCCAAAGACTATTGGCAATTTATTAACCTAAACGTTATAAAGTGTAGGATGATTTGGTTGTTCAAAAATCTCATCCTTCGTCAATGGATAGCTTTCCTTTTCATAAACTTGTATTCTATGACATCCAAAATCTGGTATGTATATTAGATTACCGTAAGTTCTAACCGAAGCTGGAGCTCTTAATTTTCTCCAGATTTCTCTATTAGACATTTCTCTTAATCTTAAGACTCTTGGACTAGACATAATGTATGTTTTACCTATCTTAGATAATGTAGCATCACCGGTAAATTGAGTTACGTACTTACCCTCAGGATCGTAAATTACAACTCTATCATTATCTCTATCTGCAACATATATATCACCATCATCATCTATTGATAAACCAGCAGGACCTTTCAATTGAACATAATCTTGTCCTAATGAATTTGGTATTTCTCCAAATGAATTGAGATATTTACCTTCAGAATCATAAACACAAATTCTATTATTTCTCCAATCAGAAACAAGAATGTGTCCTAGATGATTTACTGCAATGCCCCAAGGCATATCTAAACTATTATCACTATTATTCTCTATAACAACACTTAATAATTTACCTGACTTATCAAACTTAACAACCCTATTATTTCCTGTATCTACAACTAAAATATTTTCTTCTTGATCAAATGCTAAACCTGCAGGAGAATCAAGGTCACCATCACCAATCTTTTCAGTTACTGATGATGTTTCAAGTTTTGCGGTATCACCTTTTCCTGCAGCACCAATTGGTACAAAACCTTTTTCTCCATCATCAACCAAAGAATGTATACAATTGTCACCCTCATCAGATACAAATAATGTTCCTTCTGAATCTTGAATCATTTGAACAGGCCAATTAAAGTTACCAAAAATATCAAGATCTTCATCTTTCCAATTTATTCGTCTAATGTGTCCACCGTTTCCATCAGCTCTGATTAGGACATAAAGTACTTCATTTGATTCAACCATGTCCATACAATAAGTTGTTACCCTTCTCATACCTAAGGTTTCTTTATATTTATAACCACCTCTAAGTATTGCGAATGGAGGCTGTTTTATTTTATCTTTTTGTTGAGTCATAATATTTTCCTATTTGAATGGACTTAATTGTTCAAAATTACCTAATACAATTTCTGTTGGATCTAATTTTAAGTGCTTCTCTAGAAGAGTTCCATAAACACCTCTATAATCAAAAGTATGTTTAAGGTCTTCTCCGTTTAGCCATTCACTTGGTTCAATTGAAGGATATTCAGAATAAAGTCCGCCATTTACTCTATTACCAATTATGAAAGCACCACCACCAGAGCCATGATCAGTACCTGATCCGTTATCTTTCATTCTTCTACCAAACTCAGAGAAGACTAAGACAACTATTTCATCTGATGCATTATGTTCTTCAAGATCGGCCATAAAGTCTTTTAATCCCTGTGAAAGTTCTCCCATCAACCTATCATGTGCGGGCATTTCTTGTGCATGATGATCATAACCACCGTGTTGAGTATAAAATACTCTAGTGCCTAGATCGGCTGTATGAACTCTAACAACATCTCTAAGAGCTTTAGCTATAGAATTGTCTGCATATTCAATTGAAGATTTATATTTAGCTGGAACATCTTTCAACATATCTGCCCCCTGAAGTACCCCAGAACCAGTGTTAGCTAAATAATTCATAACTACGCCTGATTCATGACGTCCACCCATCCATTCATCGGCTGGTGTGTACATTCTAGAAAAAACATCTAAATTTGCCATTCTTTGGTTATTATCTTCTATAGATGTCATTAGTCCGTAATTATCAAGATTATCTACACTAGTTGCTATAACTCCCGGTGCTGCCAAGGCTCTTGGAAGTCCTTTTCCAAAACTAACTGCAGTTAATGGATTTAAGCTATTAGGGTCAAGTTCTCTGATTACCTTTGCTAACCAACCTTCAGTAGCAACAGCATTAGGTTCACAAGTGTGCCATATATCCATAGCTCTAAAATGAGATCTAGATGAGTTTTCATAACCTATCCCCTGAACTATTGCCATTTTTCCTTGTTTATAAATTTCTCTAAATGGTTCAGCATTGGGATGAAATGCAAGTTCATCAGTGAATGGAAGAGATTCGCCTTCTTTATGACCTACATAATTTCTAACATCATAGTAAATTCCATTGGTAAAAGGTATAACAGTGTTTAGAAAATCATTTCCACCAGATAACTGAACAACTACAAGTACTGGATCTTTTTGTCCAGATTTCTTTTTTTGAGTTACCATTATTATATACTCCTTAAGCTAATTGAAATTCTGGAGATGAAACTAAAAGTGTATACAGTTGTATAACTTTATTTCTTACATCCTCAGAGTCTTTTTTATTTCCAACTGTTGGGCCTTTTGAAGCAATTTCTAAAAGTTGCACAAACGTCTGATCGCTTACTTCTAGATGGCCTGCTTTTTCTAAGATTCCATTTACTAATTGTTCTGAAGATAATTCAGAATCAGAGTAAATCAAGCTATCAACTAATGATTTAGATCCAGAATTATTCATATCACTAATTAGATCAACAGCGTAGTTAATTCTCTCAGTAAGAGATCCACCATCTATCCATTCTTTTCCTGTATGCCAACCTTCAACTGTTGGAGGATCTAAAAGTGTTTGCCCCATTACAGTGCTTAGTCCATGTAAACCACTTAGTCTAGGGTCTTTAGGACCTAAATCTGATGTTAGTTTCAATGTACTAGCTATGAATTCTGCTGGGCATTTAACTCTCTTGAACATTGAATTCTTAAAGAAGTCAGACTTGAACATTGCTCTCATTACTTCTTTCATATCTGCATCTGAATCTAAAAATGTCTTAACAAGAATTTCCATGGCTTCTTGATCCTTAGGTGGTTCTATACTCCATGCAGGAATTTGTGGTTCATCTGCAACAAAAAAATTGTACAGATGCCTAGATATGAATTTTGCACATGCATCTGTTTTAACAATGATCTCGATTATATCTTCGCCATTAAAGTTACCTTTATTACCAAGAAACTCTTTTTCTCCATTATCATGATCTTCTTTATCAAATATAAACTGAGACTTAAAGTGACCGTATGGATAAAGTGGTATTGGCTGCTCAAATGTCCAACCAGTAAAAGCCCTGGAAGCTTGTTTTATATCATCTTCTGTATAGTTACCTATACCCATTGAAAATAACTCAAGCAACTCTCTTCCAAAGTTTTCATTTATATTTTTCCCGTGATTTTCGCAGTTATCAAGCCAAAATATCATAGCTGGGTCAGCAGCAAGGTCTCTCAAAAGAATCCTAAGATTTAATAAACAGTTAGTTCTGAGCATTGCAATATGATCGATCATTGTTGGACCTTGTTCACTCTTTGTCCAACCTGTGGCAAAAACATGGTGCCAAAATAAGGTCATTTTTTCTTGCAATGGCTTCTTAGAATTTATCATCCTATAGAACCATTTAGTATTATCCATTCCAAAATTATCCGTTGAATGTAATTGGGGATAGTATCTAGAAAGTATATCCTCATCCTGCAAATCATCGATTTTTTCTATATCAACTAAGTTATCAACAATGTCATCGTAATCTTTAGATGATAAGTCTTCAAGCATTTTTGGAGTAGTTCCAAAACCAGCTCTCCTATATAAATGTGCAATTAAAGCTTTATCAGTAGCCATATTCTCCTCAAAATGAAAATTTTTTATCCTATTAAAAATACCTATTTTTTTATAATTTTACAAGAAAATATAAATACAAATTTAATTTTTTTCTACATAAAGTCAAAGTCAGTTACGGGATCCGGAATATTATCCCATTTATTTGAGCCATTCGTTCGCATAATTGTAATAACTCTTTTTACATCTGGATTTGCTAAGCCCCATAGTTTTTGACCAGTTAGTATATTTACTGCATTTTGAGCCCATCTCTTGGATCCTTCAGAGGCAGTAAAATCTGAACCTCCTGCATAATGAGGAGTTATAAATAAGTTATCTGATTTTAATAATGGAGATTCTGCATCTAGAGGTTCAATTTCAGTAACATCTATCCCAGCAGAATAAATAATATTATTATTTAGTGCATGAGCTAAATCTGACTCATTAACAATTGGCCCTCTAGCACAATTAATAAATATTACATTATCTTTCATTTTAGAAAATGCATCTAAATTAAATGCATGATTGTTTTCAGCGGTAGCTGGTGAATGAACTGTAATGATATCACTTTGAGATATTAGTTCATCAAAAGATACTAATTTAACTCCATATAAATCAGCTACTGATTGAGGAATATAAGGATCATGAGCAATTATTTTTTCTGGTCCAAATCCTTTGATTCTGTTTGAAAATGCTCTTCCAATATTACCGAAACCATAGATTCCAACAGTTGTTCCTGCAATTCTTCTAAGTCGATTTCTTGCAGGCATTAATTTAGATGGATCATCTGACCAAGCACCTTCTTTAGTATATTTATTTAATTCAGGTACTTGCCTTGTAATAGTCAATAACATAGCCATTGCATGATCTGCAACTTCTGATGTATTTATACCTGGTGTATTTGTTACACATATGCCTAACTCTGTTGCTGCTTCTAGATCAATAGAATCTACTCCAACACCAGATCTTCCTACCATTTTAAGTTTTGGTAAACTTTCTAAAACTTTTCTTGTTGTATGTGGAACAGTTCCAACCAACATTACATCTGCATCTTTTCCAGCGGAAATCATATCATTCTCATTACCGCATGCTACTACTTCAACTTCTAATCCTGCTTCGTTAAGAACATCAAGCATAGTTTGGGGTGGTCCACTTCTACCTGCTGTACTTTGCGTAATAACAACTTTATGTGACATAAGTATCTCCTTTGAAAAATTTATGTAATATTCTTAAAAAAATAGTATATAACTAGAAATAGAAAAAAACTAAATAAATAATATGACTAATAATAATTTTGGATATCTTTCAATAAATGAACTTCATAATCTATACAAGACGAAAGAAACCTCACCAGTTGAAGTAATAAAAGAAACTCTTGAAAATATATACAAATTGAATAATGAGTTAAATGCTTACATAACAATAACAGAGGATTATGCATTATCTAAAGCAAAAGAAGCTGAAAAAAAATTCTTAAAAAATGAAAATATAAACTTACTAACTGGGATTCCAATACCTATAAAAGATGTCGAACCAATGAAAGATTATAGATGTACTTTTGGCTCGTTACCACGAGATGAAATTTCAAAAAATGATTCAATGGTTGTAAGAAAAATAAAACAACATGATGGAATAATAGTTGGAAAAACTAATACGCCTGAATATGGACAAGCTGGAACTTCAGATAACAGAGTTTTTGGATCAACATATAATCCTTGGAATAAGAAAATGACCTCGGGTGGATCTAGTGGTGGTTCAGCTGTTTCAGTTAGTTCTGGTATAACTTCTGTTGGTCAAGGTGGTGATGGAGGTGGAAGCATAAGAATACCAGCTTCTTTTTGTGGAGTTTATGGAATAAAACCAACTCAAGGTAGAATTTCTAGAATTGTAGATGGAAGTGTTAAATATAATGTTGTGAATAATGCCACATCTGGACCTATAACTAGACATGTTGAAGACTCTGCTATATTACTAAATGTATTATCTGGGTTTTCTGAAGAAGGTGAATATATAACAATCAATAATAGCGGTCTTGATATAAAAAAATTATTAGAAAACAAAAAATTTAAAATTGCTTATAGTCATTCAGTAGGAGGAGCAAATATAGATAAAGAAATATCAAAGAATGTATTAAGTGCTTTAAAAAATTATGAAAAACATTATGAATGTGAAATTGAAGAAATAGATTTTTATCCAGAATCATCAGAAGAGATTTATGAAATATTTTTTGATTTTTTTTGTACTAAAGGATATGCTAGTGATCCAAACTTAATTGATGATAAAAAAATGAAAGAAAAGGTAACTGATTACTTATTGAGGAATTGGGAGCATGGAAAAAAAGTATCTGGCAGTCGAATGTTTGAATGTTATAACAAAATTGGTTATTACAGAGATTACTTAAATAAGCTATTTAATAATTTTGATCTTCTTATTACTCCTACTATGGCTACAACTGCATTTGAGGTTAATAATCCTCCAAAAGAAATTAATGGAATTAAGTTAAATGACCCACTCTGGGATTTCACCCCACTAACATATTTTTTCAATCTTACAGGAAACCCTGCAGCAACAGTACCTGTAGAAAATTCAAAAAATAATTTACCAATTGGTCTTCAAATAATTGGTCCAATGGAAAATGAATTTGATGTGCTGAATATTTCAAAACAGTTTCAAAATATACTAAAATGGGAATCCAAGAAACCTAACATATGTGTGTAGTAATTAGATATTAATATTGTTAATCTAGAATTCTTGTATTATTATAGAAACAGTAAACTATATATCGATTGAAATTGGAGGAAATTGTGAATATCCCTGATATTAACTTGTTAGATCTTGAAAGAAAACCTGTAAATCTAAAATCATTTGAAGGGAAAAAAACAGTTATTGCATTTTTTCCTGGAGCTTTTACTGGAGGATGTACAGAAGAATTGTGTACATTCCAATCAGACCTAAAGGAATTTGAAGATTTAGGTGTCCAAATAGTAGGAATTTCTGTAGATACTCCTTTCGCATTGACTGGTTGGTCTCAAGCAAATAATATTTCATTTCCCCTTCTAAGTGATTACAAAAAAGAATGTATAAAATTATTTGATGTTGAGTTTGAAGGTCTAGCTGGAATGGATGGGTATATTTCCTCTAATAGAGCAGTATTTATTGCAGATTCTTCAGGTGAAATTACCTATAAATGGGTTGCAGAAAACCCAGGAGTACTTCCAGATTTTGGTGAAATAAAGAATAATCTCTAATATCTTAATGCGGCTGTGGTGAAATGGCAGACACGCATGCCTTAGGAGCATGTGCCGAAAGGCGTGGGGGTTCGACTCCCTTCAGCCGCACCAATATTGAATACGAATTAATGATCCCTAATAGTCTTTGATAATATATTCTTAAATAAAAATCATAAGGGATAAAGTTATGCCTGAATATACATTTAATTCTACAAGTACCAATATCAATTACTTTCATAATGATATTAAATCTGAAAAAGCTATTTTTCTTATACCCGGAGGATGGAGTAGTTGGAGAGGTTGGTCAGATTATTTACAAGATTCTGATCATAGTAAACAATATTCTATCTATGCCATTGACCCTCCTGGTAGAGGGAAAAGTGGAGATTTAGATAATTTTAATATGGATAATCTTGTTCAACCTATGGTTGAACTTATAGAATTTATTAATTCAAAAAATTCATATGTTATTGGACATTCTTATGGGGCACTTATGGCTTGTGAAATAGGAATGAAAATGGGAACTAAACTTAAATCAATACTAGCTGAAGATCCTGGTTGGAGTTTTACATATGAAGATTTAGATGTAAAGGAATGGGGTAATGTTCCCAATATTTTAAGTCAAAAGCCTAATTGGAAAAATTCCCTAGACGCAGTTTATGAATTAAATGGACCAGATAAAGAGAAGTGGAATATAAATTTAATTTTGTGGGCCCTAAATGCTTATGAATCTTCAGATAATAGTTTCAATCTTTTGAATAAAGAATCAACTAATCAAGATTACATAAGAATTTGTAAAAACCTTAATATAAAAACGTATATTGCCAGAGCAAACCCAGAAAAAGGAGGAATGATACCTGATCAAGTTATGGATGAAGTCAAGGATCTTAATCCATTGATTGAATTTCATGAATTTGATACAGGCCATGGAATAAGAAGTGAAAAACCTGAAGATTATCATTTACTTATAGATAAAATGCTAAATTACTAAAATAATATTTTTTTTCCTTATAATATTTCATAAACCAATGATCTTATATCTCTAACTATTTTTCTGATAAAATCTTTTTATGGATTTAGAAGTATTAGCTCAAATAATCACAGGAACAGCAACTCTTATTGTTGCATTTGTCCTTATGTATCAACTTCGCCAGCAACACAAAGATACTGAAATACAAATTAGTATGATGAGTGAAACTCTAAATGAAAGAATACACAATTTTGGTAACTATGATAAAGATTATTCTGAAGTTATTTACAAAGGTCTAAAAATAGAATTTGAAGAATTCAATGATCTTGAAAAATGGAAGTTTGAGCGATGGGCAGGCCTAGTATTTAGAAGAATTGTACAAGATTGGAGATTAGGAAGAGTTAATAGATCCAAACAAGCATATAAAATTGCTTTTAATTCTTTATTTAAGTACAAAGCTTCGCATTATCTTTACCTTAACTTTCAAAGAAAAGCATTAATAGGTTTTGAAAACATTCCAGAGTGGAAAAAAGGTTTATATAAGATAAGTGATGAATGTTTCGAAGACATAACAGGCACAAAACTAAGTAAATAAATAAAAATCACTTTTATTTAATAACCCAATTTCCTGGATTTAATAAGTCTGGATCATCTGTCTTCAATTCTTCTGGAATAGTTGGAACATTACCATCACTAGCATTAATGATATTTTTTAGCTGTTCTTTGTTATCAACGCCTACTAATACTCTAGATATTTCTGGTTTAGAAATCATATATCTAATAGATGCTTCTAGGGGTGACAATTTATTATCAGTAAGCCATTCATACCAAAATTTCCACAAGTTACTCCATCTATCAAAATATTTTGGTCTTTTATCCATATCCATTAATAATAGACCTTGTAAAAAAACAGAACGAGTGTGAATTTCAATTCCTCGAGAATATAATTTATTTAATAATCCATTATTAATTAAACGGTTATCTAAGATATTCATTGGTAATTGAATAATGTCTATGTCAAATCTTTCAATTATCTTTATTAGTTGATTATCAATGTAAGCTGAAAAACCAATTTTTTTTACTAAACCTTGTTCTTTTAGTATTTGAAGTTTATTGAAAATCATTTCTCCACCTGGTTTCAATAGGTCTTCACCATGATGGACTAAAAATGCATAAAGTGATTTTTGTTTTAGTAATTTTAAAGAGTGGTCTAAGTCATTAATTACTAAATTCGCTTCATTTTCATTAATAATGTCTTGTTCGAAGGCTCGACTTTTAGTCACAATATCAAAATCTACAGTATTTACATTCCCTAATACTTTTTCGCTAGACCCATAAAGTTGAGCTGTGTCAATTAAAGTTATTCCACTTTTACGAGCTAAATTTACAATTTTAAGCACTTCATTTTGCTCAACTTTTATACCAGAATTAATACCATAATCCATGCCAAATTGAACTGTCCCTAGAGCTAGTTTTGTCATAAATATAAATCTTCCATACTCATCAATTATATTCTTTAGATTTTATCTTTCAGTATAATAATTAAAAAATTAATTCAAATTATATGTCTATTTTACTAATAACAGATACTCAGCTTGGAATGGCACTTAAGAATATCAAATTTGGAAGATGGACTAAAAAAGCGCTAGATTGGAAAAAAGATCTAGATCCATCAGAAAAAGAAATTGAAAACTTAAATAAATTCATTCAATTTTCAAATAAACATAATCCAGATTTCATTATTCATACTGGTGACATCATTAACGAAATTGATAAACCTAGCGACCTTTCTAACTACAAATCATTAGTAAATAAAGTTGAACATAAAATTAATCATGTTCCTGGTAATCATGATGTTGGAATTGATTCTGACAACTTATCAGTAGAAGGATTAAATTTTTACTCTAAAAATTTTGGAAAAGATTTCTATAATTTGCAATGGAATGATTTTCAGCTATTTTTTTTGAATAGTTCGAAGTTTATTAATTATGAAAATAAAGAATTTTATAAAGATCAAATAGATTTTATAAAGCAAACCCTTAAGGGATTTTCCTCAAGTCAAAGAATTATAATATTTATGCATCACCCTCCCTATATTAATCCAAAAGATATACTTCCCTCTCATGAAGAACTTATATATAGTAAAGATCTATCATATTGGATATTTGAAGAAAGTATTAATAAAGAATTCTTTGAATTATTTAAGAATCATAAGCTTGAGTATATTTTCACAGGTCATTTACATATTAATTTAGAAACTTCTTATTACGAAACTAAAATCATTACTACTTCTGCACTAGGTTTGCCTTTAGGAGCAGACCCTTCAGGTTATAGAATTCTAGATTACAAAGAAGGTAAATTATCTTATAAATTTTATCCTATATGATATTTGACCATAACCTTATCTAAATAATTTAAAGAGTAAGAAATAATTAATTATTTGTAGAAAATTGATTATTTTTCAATTCTTCTAATCTAATATCATAAATTTCTTGAGGACTATTTATAATCAAAAAATCAGCATAATCTGTTATGGGTCCTTCAGGGAAAAAACCAACTGGAGCTGGAGAATTTGGATCTTCTGAATTCATAAATATCTTATAATTCTCATATGCTTCTTCTTTTGTAATTCCAACATGTTTTCTAAAAGATTCATCGAATCCAAGCTCATGATAATCTCTGGGTATACCTACCCATAATGCTTGGTAGGAAGATATGTAAGCAATATAGGCATTAAAAATTGACCAATTACAATATCCTGTTTCTCGATATTCTTCTTTGTCTGTAAATTCTGTACAAGCTTTTTTATTGGGATCAGATAAACGCCTCAAGCCTTGCATATCTTTCTTTGCATCAATGTAATAATTATCTAAATTCATCATTTCAACATCTACATCTTCATAATTGAGATTTTCAAATTCACTAAATTCTTTCCAATAGTGCCTTAACCATAAATTAGGAAATATACCCGCTGCTCCTTCTACCCACCATGCAGGAGAATTAATATGATTATGACCTCCACAGCATTCTCCTTCCATACCCATACTTCTTTCAAAAGAATGTGATCTTTGATAATGATGAAAGTATTCATGAGCCCAGCCATGATATATAACTGCTTGACGCTCAGATAAAGGAGAACCCCATTCTTTGCTTTCGTGAGGGTATTGAATGAATTCATAATCCATAATACATAATGAATAAGGATCAGGAAGAGATCCATCACTTGGATGAGCTCCTGCTCCAGTTAAACATCCAGCCCTATTTAAATATGGCTTTCCATTGTCAGCAATATTTATTTCCAAGGGATGTTCCCAACCTACTTCTTCTAATCTATCGAAAACAGGCATAGAAAATTCATTAGTGGTTGTAATAAACATAATATATTTTTGATATGACCCTATTATAGAATTCAAATTATCTTGTATTTCGTTATATTGATCCTTATAAGTCAAAGGTACATCAGTTGAAGTAATAATTTCTTGAGCAAAATAGTCTTTAGGTATATTATTTTCTAGATTAAAATAATGTTCTTCAAGATTTTGATCTGAAATATCTTTGGTACTTTGATCTGAAGTATCTTCTCTAATTTGATCTGAAATATCTTTGCTACTTTGATCTGAATTAGAACAACCTAGTATAAGAATTAAAATTAAAAATAAAAATTGATTTTTCATACTGTGATTATATTTAGCTTTCATAGGAATAAATTAGTTTTTAATTATTTGATTTAGTTGATTCAATTTTATCTTGATAAATCCTATCTAATAATTTTAGTATCTCTGAATCAGGTTTTCTTAAGAATTCATCAAAATCATCCATGTATGATTGATATTCTTTACCAAAATATTTCGTAAATGCTTTATCGAAGCTTCCTTCTTCTTCAAGATTTTCCCAAAAATTATATATAGATTCTTCGCCAAAAATATCTATAATGTAAGCTATAAACCATGCCCCTAATTCATATCCGATTTCTTTTTCTTCACCTTCCCAAGTAAAGTCATTTAATTTCTTCCCTGAACTTAAATACTTACTTTTTAGCCCGTCTCTACGGTCATCAAGTGATTTTTTCATCATTTGTATGAACCATTCACGATCATCAACTAATTGAGCATATTTATAATATCCAAAAAATACAGCATTTCCTTCAATCCACCAAGGTACTTCATCATCTGAGTTAGTTCCTGTACCTAATTTCCCAACCATTTTCATCAAATCATCTCTTGATGCTGCTTTATCAAGATTTGAATATTGATATATATGAAACATTTCATGAATTGTCACATAGCCATAAGAATCTGCATGCATAGGAAGATCATGACTATTACTGATAAACAAGTTAAATCCATCTGAATGCATATTACTAGATATTGATGATCCAGAGACTCTACCATCTGGTTCTGTAAATAAACATAGGCCAAAATCACATCCTTCTTTTTGAGGATTATAATTCTTAGGATTACATTTACCGTTATCATAACCATTATTACCATAACCACCTTTACTTGTTCGTGAATTATGAAATTCTTCTAGATGATCACAATACTTTTTTTCTAATTCCATTGCAGAATTAACATTATTTCTATCTAAGGCAGCTATATAAACTGGATTAATTAAATCCCAATTAGAAGTTGATTCGTCAAAAAATAGAGTTTCAGAAACACAAAGCCATTCTTTTATTAGATCAATACCATCTTGATCTAAAGATTCAGCCTGAAAAATATATGCTTCTAATTTATTTGTACATTCAACTTTTGGTAAATCTATATTTTTTTTACTAATTTGATCTGAAGTTTCTTCAAAATTCAGACAACCTAATATTAGAGATAAAGATAAGAATAAAAATAAATTTTTCATGTAGTTAATTATAGATCTTTTCCTAGATTAAAAGTTAAGATAGAGTTACATTATAAATAATGACTATAATAGGCTTTTTTGTATTCTTTATAAAGAAAATTCTTCCTTTAATTGTTGGGTTAGCAATAGTAGGAGGTTCTATCTATTTGGCTTATAGTTTGATAATGAGACTTTAGAAAATAATTAAACTACTTCAACTTGGTTTTGTATAAATCCTACACCTTCAAGGCTTATACTTACTTTATCGTCTTTTTTTAGAGGTACAATTTCATCATTTTTTCTAGAAATAGCAAAACCTCCTGAAAATTGTAAAACTAAATCTGGAGGAGAATCATGAATAACAGTTGATCTTACTATTTCTGAAGGTGAAGTCTTAAATTCTGTAATAATTGATCCAGAGCCTACTTTTTCATTATTTCTAAAATGATTTATCTCAAGCTTAAGTTCTAATGGTTTATTATTTATATCATCATCTTCCATAGATAATATACATGGACCTACAGATGCACACCCGGTAAATACCTTTGAAGGAGTTACCCAAAATTCTGAATTAGATCTCAAGTTACCAGCAACTTCATTTCCCACTGAAATTCCTACAAATTTACCTTTGTAAATTATAAATACAATTTCACCTTCAGAAATTGTTCTTTCTGTGTCAGATCGTATACCTATTTTTTCATAAGGCCCAACTAATCTATCATTAGATCCTTTATACAAAATGGTTGAAACTTGAGGATTTTCAAATGCTTTTTCATTTTTTATATCCAAATTATCTATCTGATCTTTTGAAAGAATTAATCTATTCCCAAAGCCTTCAGCCCACATTTCATCTGGTTCTATAGGTTTAATTATTCTAGCTGGACCCTTTTTATCAATTGATGATTGTATTAATTTAGATAAATTATAAGTCTTTCCTTTATCTTCTAATATTTTCTTTGTTATTTCATCAATCTTAGTTTTAGAAATATGACTTGTTTCAAGTAGGGTTCTATAATCCTTAACAAGATTATTTATACTAGTTAGAGAAGTAAGCTCATCTTCAGAAGTTTGTACACACAAATGAATAGATCCAAATTCTTCCATTATTCTAAAATATTTCATAAAAGCTCCAAATAACTATTATTGACTTATAAACTATATATCAAATTATTACCAAAAGACCGTTTGATTATTTTGAATAATTGAGTTTAAGAATTTACCCTTAAAATATCTTTTTTTTGTTGGTTCATAGTAAGTTATCATTTGATTCTTTATAAGATCTTTTGACATATGATCATAGATTAAAGTAAGTGTTTTATAGTTCTCATGTAATATTTTTCTGCTAAAACTTAAGCTATATTTTTTATCTTCTACAAATCTTAAGGTTTTATTTTGATAAAACTGTCTCCAAATATTTAATGGAGCTTCTAATTTGGTATACTCATCATTAAAATTAATCAGTTTTTCTGAGAAAGATTTAATTTGAGAAAAATCTATTTCCATGGTTTCTTCATAATTGATAATCTTTGGTTTTCTATTATTTTGTGAATAATTTTTTTTATAATCAAACTTTATTAATACTTTTCTAAAATCATTCATACAAGTAATTAGCTTTAGATACTATTTTTAACTTCATATAGTTTTTTTGCTATAAATTCGACCAGATCTCTGTTCTTTAGCTTAGATTTCCAGGAATTTGGAATATCACTGTAACCGTAATAAGCACCTCCTAATTGTCCAAAAATAGCGGCAGTAGTATCTGCATCATCTCCTAGATTTACTGCCATTAATGCACCTTCTCCAAATGAAGAACTACGATGAAATACCCATAAAGCTGCTTCTATAGATTCGGTTATATTAAGTGTTCCCCTTATTTCTGAAAGATTTTTTTTTGCATATGAACCTTTAGCAATAGTATCTATTAATTTATCTAAAGGATTATTTTCCCATAATTTTGATTCATAACTTAAAATAGATTCTTTATCTTTACCTTGAAGAGCCTTAACAATCATCGATCCATAAAGCCTACATGCATCTATGCAAATAGGATTATTATGAGTTGATTTTGAACTGTCCCCAGATTTAGCTATTGCCTCCATTAAGTTATCTGAATAAAAAAGTGGTATAGGTGATAATCTCATCAATGCACCATTTGTAGCTTGGTCTTTTACAGGCTTTGGAATTCCTGATTCTTTATAATTTGTTATTGCTAATCGAGCTGTTGGACCACAACCATATCCCCAATCTTTACAACTTAGGTAACCTTCAAATAACCATTCTGAAAAACGATCAAGTTGATCATTTATATCAAATTCTTTTTTGGTAATAAGACTATCTGCAATACATAACGCTTGAGAGGTATCATCAGTCCAAAATGTATCATCTTGCATATCCATTATTCTTTCAAATGAACCCCTAGATTTTCCTTCTACTAAGCTACCCAGCTGATCTCCAATAGCTAAACCAACAATTGATCCCATCCATTTATTTATCGAGGGTAATTTATTATTTGAATCTTTTTTCATATTAAAATTTGTAATTTATAAATATATTAATATAGTTTTTTTTTATATGTTGCATAAATATTAAAATCATTAAATAAATTACTAATTTATTAATAAATTTGATGTATAGTTCCTTCAATAGGTTTTAATTTTAGAGGGTTTTTTGGAAAAAAATACAAATAATTCAATAGACTATCTTTCATCATTAAAATATCCTGATTTTCTTAAGATGTGGCTAGCTGGTTTATTTGCAGGTTCTTCTCATTGGGCTCTAATAGTCGTTAGAGGTTGGGTTGTATACCAAATTTCAGATAGCAGTATGTATGTTGGATTAGTTACATTTGCTGCTCTAATACCTATGGTTATAGTAAATCCTTTTATTGGATATTTAGCTGATAAATTTCAAAGAAGAAGAATACTTCAAATTATGTTCTTTATTAATTTTGCTCATAATTTAGGATTAGCATTTTTATATTTTTTAGACCTAATAGTTCCATGGCATTTAGTAATATTAGCATTTGTTCAAGGATCTGCTAGAGCCTCTCAAATGCCATCAGGTCAGGCATTAGTTCCAAATATAGTACCTAAAAAAAATTTACTTAATGCAGTTGCATTAAATGCTTCTACAATTCATGCAACTAGATTATTAGGTCCTTTAGCTATAGCTCCATTTATTAGCTATATTGATAGTAATGAGAGGTCTATAGATGGTACAGACATTGCTTTCTTTATATGTACAGCTTTTTATCTACTGAGTTTTATCTTTTCAATGATGATTCAAAATAAATCAACTGGAAAAATTAATTCTGAGTCATTCTTTAAGGGTTTTGCTGAAGGAGTAAGGTATGTTCATTCAAACAAACCAATTTTAATCATTATTATAATTACAACTTTACACTGTATGCTTACGATGTCTTTTGAGTCTATTCTGCCCTATTTTAGTGTAAACAAACTTGGAGCTGAGGGACCTGCTCTTAGTTTCTTAATGATGTGTGTTGGAATTGGAGCTTTAAATGCATCTGTTTTTCTTGCAGGTACTTCTAGTGAAAAACTTAAAGGAAAATTATTTTATTACTTTGCAATATTAAGTGGTATTGCTCCATTAGTTTTATCTTTCTCTACAAATTTATTGTTATCTATGTTTGGAACAGTACTGATGGGATTGGGACAAGCAGGATTTATGATAATTTCTCAAACTCTTATACAGGTTTTAGCTCCAGATTATATAAGAGGGCGTATAGTGGGTATTTATGCAATGTATGCTGGAGGAAGCATGGCTTTATTTAATTTCATAAATGGCTTGCTAGCAGACTTAATTAATCCAGGATATTCTTTGGCAGTGCAAGGAATTTTATTTTCCTCAATAGTTATTATTTATAGAAACCAGAAAGTCTTAAGATTTATTTACTCAGGTAAAGCTAATCAGTTAGTTAAGGCTTAACTCCACGTTCTATCATGAGAATCTGGCTTATCCCAATCAGATGTATCTTGAAAAAATCCTTTGGGATAAATAGAAAATTTTGTATCAGCTCCATGGACTCCTTGAGATGATTCTGCTAAATGTTCTTTTATTACTTCATCATTTAGTTCTATTCCAAGACCAGGTGCATCAGTTACCTTTATAAAACCATTCTTTATCATAGGTCCCTCTTGCCCAACTAGAGTTACCAAGTCATTCCACCATGGATTATCCACTGAGTGCATCTCTAGTGCTATAAAATTATCAATAGATGCAGCACAATGTACATTTGCCATTGCAACAACTGGAGAACCAGCTTGGTGTAAAGCAACAGGAATACCGGCTTCTCTACAATAATCAGCTATTCTTTTAGTTTCTAGGATACCACCTGATGTTGCTAGATCTGGATGAGCAACAGAAATAGCTTTTGCCTCAACAAGTGGTTCAAAGCCTTCTTTGCAATAAATATCCTCACCAGTTGCGACAGGAGTATCTACTCGACTCTTAAGCATTTTCCATTGATCAACCAACTGCCAAGGTATCATATCCTCATACCAAGCAAGAGTAAATTTATCTAAAGCTTTACCAATTCTTATAGCATTTTCTACTCCCATATGTCCAAAATGATCTGAAGCTAAAGGGATTTCATAACCAATAATATCTCTAACTGTCTTTACATACTCTTCCATTTTAGATATTCCATAGTCTGTTACTTGTATTCCCGTAAAGGGATGCATTACATCATTAGATTCTTCGATAAATTTTTTATTAATTACTCCATTTTTGTACTCTGCTGCTATCCATAATCCAATATCCATCTTTAAGAATTCGAAACCATTTTTCATTCTTTCTTTTAATGAATTCCCCATTTCTTCAGGATCTTTCTTTAGGGGAGTATCTGCATAAACTTTTATATTTTCTCTATATTTTCCTCCTGCTAACATATAAGCTGGAATACCATATGCTTTACCGGCAAGATCACATAAAGCCATTTCAATTCCACATACGCCTCCTGCTAATCTTCCATGACCTCCAAACTGTTTTAGTTTTTGAAAAATTTTATCTATATCACATGGATTTTGGCCTAAAATTTTACTCTTAAGGGATAAAGCATATCTTGCTGAGGCTCCATCTCTAACTTCACCTAAACCATAAATATCTTGATTAGTGTATATTTTTATTATTGGCCATCTCCAACCACCCTCACCTATTACTGTAATTCTCATATCAGTAATTTTTAGATCAGAAGGTACAGAGTTATTTGATACATTGATAGACATTATTTATTCCTTTTCTTTTTTCCAATTTTCAAAGTCTTTTAACATTTCTTTTGAATATTCTCTATCTACTTCACCTGGAGTATAAATTCCTTCCATTATTCTTTGCTGTCCAAATTCATCTTTCAATCTAACGTCTTCAGAGGAAACTACAACTTCTTCTGCTAAATGAGGGGGAATAAAAATAATTCCTGTTCTTGTTCCTAATACAACGTCACCAGGTATGCATGTTGCTTCCCCAATTCTTGTAACACCATTTATTTCTGGCATAGAAACATTATTTATCGCACTTGGATCTAAACCTCTGACAAAGGCATTAAAATCTTCCATTTCAAAAATTCTTTGTGTATCCCTAATTCCTCCGTCTACAACCATTCCAGTACCAGTTTTTGATTTTATTGCTGTTGTAAGATTATCTCCAGCAAATGTTCCATCAAAGACTTTACCAAAAAGATCCACCACTATTAAGTCATTATTTTCTAATTCATCAATTACCCAAGAATTTTGACCACCAATTCTTTTATCTTTTTTACCTTGATTTTCTATAGCTTGATTTAAGTCTGGCCTTTGGGGAACGAATCTACATGTAACTGCTCTTCCAACTATAACTCTTTCAGGGTGTAAGTTATTCCAATTACCAGCAAATTGATAATTATAACCATTTTTTCTACATGTACCCCAGGCTTCCTCTGTTGTAACTAATTTCATTCTTTTCAGTATATTGTCAGAAACAAGAGGTCTTGAATTTTTATCTCTTTCTCCTTTCCATGATTTTGTAATGGATTTTATTATTTCTGGATTTGTTAATTTCATTATTTTTTCTCCTTAATTTTGTCCCATTCTTCTCTAAGAATTGAAAAATAAACTATATCTCTTCTTTTATTTTGAGCTATAGTATGTTTTCTAAAAATACCCTCTTGTTTCATATTTAATTTTTTCATCACGGATTGTGATGGTAAATTTCTTGTATCTGTTTGAGCAAAAATTTTTTCTAAATTTATTTCGTTAAAACCATATTCAAATATTCTTTCCACTGCCTCAGGTATAATTCCTAACCCCCAATATTCTTTTGCTAGTGAATAACCTATTTCTGCTCTTTTTTCTTTAAGTTCCAAGTATAACCCAATGCTTCCAATCATTTTGTCTTTGTATAAGATAGAAAATCTAGCATGTTCAGACCAAGGAGAATTAACTGCTTTTTGTACAAAGTCCTTTACACTTTCTTTAGTATGAAATTCTAGAAATCTATGCCATTCTTTATCTAAAGAATACTTTTGAACAATTTGAGTATCTTCTATCTCGATTGGCCTCAATAGTAATCTTTTTGTTTTAATATATTTAGGTTTTTCTAACATACTTAATTAGGATATTTTTCCCAAGTTATTCCAGCAACATTAGAGTATTTTAAGGTTGCTTCATATGAAGGCTTAAATTTATCTCTAGGAATATGCTCTACTAATATTTGAGCACTTGGACATATTTCTTGCATTCTTTTCAAAAAATAAATTTGATCCATCATACCACTTCCTAAGTATTCTTCTTCTAATTGAAATAAAAGTGAATCTATAACCTTAAAATCTTTTAAGTCTGCGCTTATTGTATATTCTCCAAGAAGAGTAAAGAATTCTTCAAGAAATGGTCTAGTATTATATGCCTGTTCTAGTGAAGATAAAAAATTAACTGGATCTTGATTAAATTTTAAATTTTTAGACCCAACAGCATCAAAGAAATCTTTTACTTTTTTAGCAGAATAAACAGGTGAAACATATCCACCTTCTAACAATAAATACATTCCTTCTGATTCGGCAATCTTACAAATTTGTTTAGTTGAATCTACAAGCCTATCAAATACTTTTGGTGTATGATTTAGAGGATGTGGAAGCCATGCTCCATTTTCATTTATGCTTCCAGGTCTAAGATATGTACTTGGGCAACCAAGTTTTACTGATAATATACACATTTCTTTAACAAATGAAATTGTATTTTTTCTAATACTTTCATCTGAACTTACTAGACCCCCACCATAAGTTCCTCTAGAATTTCCAATTGCTATAGAATTATTATGAAATCTTGATTTTATTTCTTTAATTGCTGCTTCTGAGTAAGCTGAGGGGTCAGAGACTACTACATTATGGACTGTATAACCTATATCAGCTACTTCTTTTAGATCTTCATTCGTATAAGTTAAAACATCAAATTCATGAGGTATATTCCCACTATAACCTGCACCAGTTGTCCCTATCATTGAAGCTGCACCTAAATACATAATTACTCCTTTTTTGAATAACTTTCATAAAGTATAACAGTAAGATTTTTACCTGATATATGGAAATGATTGTTTGAAATATTTATATGCAGATAAGTACGCAAAAAATGTTCCTATAACTAGAACTAATATACTCAGCTCAAAATAATAAGAAAAATTAATAATTGGAGTTCCTATGATCATACCTATTCCTGTCATTTGAGTAATTGTTTTAGTTTTTCCTAATGATGAAACCTTAACTAGATTACTTCTAGAAAAACTTGCCATCCATTCTCTTAGTGACATAACAAAAATTTCTCTTATTATTATCAAAATTGTAATCACAAATAATATAATTGATTCTCTTTGATATATGAGGGAAATTAGTACTAAAAAAACTAGGAATTTATCAGCTATTGGGTCTAGAAATTCACCAAATTTAGATTCCAGCGATTTTCTTCTTGCGAAAAAACCATCAATAGCATCACTTAAGGAACCAAGTATAAAGAGAATTACAGCTGCAATGACAGAAAAAGTAGAATCAAAAAATAATAATGTAGATACAATTATTGCAAAAAAGAATCTTGATAAAGTAATTATTGTTGGAAAATATGTCATTAATTTTTTGTTTTCTGTTTTTAAATATAAACTAATTCTTATAATATGAGTATGAATATCTTAAAGTAATTTATCAAATGGAATCGTCTTATTTTAATTCAGGTATAAATAAAGCTAAACTAGGTCTTCACGATGAGGCCATAGAAGATTTTGAAAAGGCTTCATGGGAAGATCCTGATAATTTTGAAATCCAATTTAATCTTGGAACAGCTTACTTAACAATAGGAGAGTTTGAACAAGCAATAGTAAATTTAGATAGAGCCATTAAGATATCGCCAAAAAATTCTGATGCTTGGGGAAACAGAGCAGTTGCTAAAGCTGCTATAGGTGAGGATTCTGAATCAGAAAAAGATAAAGAACAGGCAATAGAATTAGGGGCTAATCCAGATGGTATTAATGCAGTTATAGACATAGTTAAGGAAAAAAGAGAAGGATCTGACCCATTTAAGAATTTAAAATAATATTTATAAAAAGAATCTTAATAACAATTCATTTACTCTATCTGGATTTTCCTGCTGCACCCAATGTCCTGCATTTTCAACAAGTTCAATTCCTTCAAACTTGGTCATTATAGTCTGCATTTTTTTTAAAGCTCCAGGCTTTTGATATATTCCCCAGTCGCTTTTTCCCGAAATAAATAAAGAAGGAACATCAATTCTATAATTGCTAAAAAGGGATAGCTTTTGTAAATTTTCATAATCTACAGAAGCTCTATACCAATTGAGTCCGCCTTGAAATGAAGTTTTAGAATATTCTTCGAAATATACTTTTATTTCCTCATCTGTAAGCCATTTACATTTCTTTATTTCTTGTTCCGTTGGCATATAGTCATTTACAGTCTCTGCCATATTTTTTTGTTTATCCATAATATAATAAGTAGGCATTTTAGATAATTCTTTGGCGTCCCATAAATTTATTTCAAAAGGTTTATTATTTTTCCAATCAAAACTTTTATAGTGGTAATATGCTCTAATAAAAGATTTTAATCCTTGTTTAGAATTCATCATTTCATAATTAGCTGACTTTGTTCTGTAATATGATTGATAGTGTTTTCTAGGAAATTCTAATTTAGCCAAATCTTTATCTATTTGATCAGTTTCAGGAATATATTCATCTTTTGATTTAAAAATAAAAGATGGAGGACCAGTAAATGGTCCGCTCATAGTTACTAAGTTCTGAAATACATCAGGTCTAAGAAGGGTCGCCCAAGATGCAGGGCCTATACCAGAATCATGTCCAATAATTCCATGAACTTTATCGTAGTCTAATTTTTTTATAAGATTATATATATCTGAAACTAGATTCAACTGAGAATAATTAAATAGATTATTTGTGTATGTTAAATCTGAGTTCTTAGTGCTTCCAAATCCTCTTTGATCAGGGGCAATTACGTGAAAACCATTATCAGAAAGAACAGGCAGAATTTTTCTCCAACTATAAGATAATTCTGGAAATCCATGAAGTAAAATTATTAATTTAGAATCAGAAGTTTTCTTTCCAGATTCTAGATAATGCATATCAATGCCATTTATATCCTGAGCATAATTAGATTTAATCTCTCTTGGAAGCAAATCTTGATAGTAAGAATTTATTTTAGAATTCAATAGGTTTATTTGTTATTTATTTATAATTAAAGAATATATATTTTGTATATTATGTAAATAAAAAATCCATAAGGGTGAAAAAATGTTAGACAATTCTAAAGAAGCATTTCTAAGTCAATTAAAGCTTAAAAATATAGACTTATCAGATGAAGATTTTAATCAATCTTACAAAACATATCTAAATTTTAGAAAGATTTATGCTTCAATGAAAAATCAAGATATTGATAATTTTGAACCAAGACAAAGATATTTTGGAGAATGATATATGAATAAAGAATTATATTACTTATCTATTAATGAACTTAACTCTATGTATTTAGGAAAGGAAACATCTCCTGTAGAAGTTACAAATGTTTTTTTGAAAAGAATAAAAGAATTTGATTCAAGCTTAAATTCATATATTGAAGTTTATGAAAAAGATGCAATTGATAACTCAAAGTTAGCAGAAAGTTCATTATCTGAAGCTTCAACAAATAAGTTAATTGGAATCCCTTTAGGTCTCAAGGATCTTATAGATATTAAGAATAAAATTACAACAGCTGGTTCAAAAATATTAGAGAATAATGTTGCAGAATATGATGCTAAAATTACTAAAGATTTTATTGACTCAAAGTCAATAATCTTAGGTAAAACAAATTTAGTTGAATTTGCATTTGGAACACTTGGTATTAATACTACAACTAGAACTTGTAGAAATCCTTGGGATATGAAAAAAGTTCCCGGAGGATCAAGCTCAGGTTCAGCAGTATCTGTTAGTAGTGGGTTAGCCACATTCGCCATAGGTACGGATACAGGAGGTAGTATAAGGATGCCTGCTGCATTATGCGGTATTACAGGATTTAAGCCTACCTATGGAACAGTGTCTAGAGTGGGAGTAAAAGACCTGAGTTGGACTATGGACCATGTTGGACCAATGGCTAGATCCGCTAATGATTGTTTAGAAGTGATGAAGGTAATTTCTGGATATGATTCAAGAGATAAATACTCATTAGATAATCCTAAAGAAAGTTTTATAGATTCAGAAAAAATAGATAGAACTAATATGAAAATTGGTATTCCTAAACAATATTTTTTTGATGACGTAGAAAGTGAAATTTTGAAAAGAGTAAATGAATCAATAGAAATTTTCAAACAACTTGGTTACCAAATAATTGAGATTGATATGCCATTTGTTAGTGATGGTAGAAATATAAATATTGGAGTCTTAATACCAGAGGCTATATCTATACATAGAAAATTTCTTGGGAGATCAAAAGAATATACAAAAACTGTAATAAATAGGCTTTTAGGTGGCCTAGGAGTTACTGCAGATGAGTACTTAGATGCTTCGAGAGCAATGTCTTCGTTTAATCAAAAAATGAAAGTAAAAATGAGTGAAATTGATGCAATAATCACTCCAACAGTACCATCACTTACGCCTAATATTAAAGATTCATATAATCCAAACACTTTAGAGGCAAATTCTATGGGTAAATTTACAGGAGTTTTTAATCTAACTGGACAACCTTCTATTTCAATACCATGTGGACTGACTAATCAAAATTTACCGGTTGGATTAATGATTTCAGGAAAAATGAAAGAAGACCTCAAAATTTTAAAAATTGCTATGGATTTTCAAAATAATTCTGATTTTCACGAGCTTAGACCAAATCTAAGTTAAATGATTACCTTTATTTAGCGCAATATTTAACTTTTCTATAATATCTAATGCAGATTCTGGAGTTATTTCTACTGTAATTCTTGAATCAATAGGGTTCATATCATTTTTAAAACTTAAAGTTATAGAGTGCTCACAATCAACATATGTAGAATGATCATAATATATATCACAAGAGTCTAAGGGTATCCATGATTTTATTTTTTTCCCGGAACCCTTTACTTTAGCTTTTTCAGCAATCATTGTACACATTTGTTAACTCCTTAATTTTTCTTCTACAAAATCAAATATTTTATCCCAAGCATCTACAGATTGTTGCTGTCTATAATAAGGTGCATGATAATACATAAAACCGTGGCCTGCTCCATCATATCGATGAAAAGAATATTCCTTATTATTTTCTTTCAATAATCGTTCATGCTCATTTACTTCTTCTGGTGTAGGAGAAACATCGTCATTTCCAAACAGACCTAATAGTGGTGCAGATAAAGATGAGGTTAATGTTGAAGGAGATTTAGGTTGTTTTTCGCTTAATGCGTCATCTTTCATGACAACATTTCCACCCCAACATTCTATTATTGCTTCAAATTCATTTGACATACATCCAGCTAAAAACGCATGTCTACCTCCAGAACAAGTACCAAATATTCCAACTTTTTTACTAGAATTAGGAAGTGCTTTTAGATAATCTGAAGAACCTAATAAGTCATTCATTGCTTGATCATCTGATATTCCTCCATTAGATCTAACTTCTGCAGCTACATCATCAGGAGTTCCATTTCCTTGTCTATGATATAAATCTGGGCATATTGCCATATAACCATGGTGAGCAAATTTTCTTGTAAATTCTTTATAAATTTCATCCCAACCAGGAATATGATGGGCTAAAACTATAGAAGGAAATGGACCATTTCCTAAAGGTTTTGCTATGTAAGCTGTAATGTAATCATTATTTCTAGATTTTATTGTTACAGTTTCTGCAATCATACCCTCATAATCATGGGTCTTGTAATCAGACATAATTACTCCTTAAGTAAATTTTTTAATTATTAAAGTTGAAATTCTTATGCGCAGGCGACATCGTCGCCATCCCATCTATTGAATGCAAATTGCTCAGTTTGAGCTAAATTATCTCTGGCAGATTCCCATGATTCATACCAAACTTGAGCATCATCTAGAACTTCATCTGGATTATCATTACTTCTTGCAACAAATCCTGGAAAAATATCTCTACCTGTTGGTTCTCCAATTGGTTGATATCTTAGATCAAAACTCCATCTTATTTTGTTACTTATATTTGGTAAAGCAGAATGGACAGTTTTTTTAGTTAGAAAGAGAGCATCACCTTTTTTCATAGGAACTGCCATGGCATGTGATTCATCAAATAAAGTTGTTGGGATTTGTAAGCCACCTGCATTCAAGCTTCTATTTATTTTTCCAGTTTTAGGATTGAATCCTGGACAATGAGTAAGAACTTTACCTTCGTGACTTCCAGGAACAACTTGAAGACAACCATTTTCTTCGGATGCATCCATAAGTGGAAACCAAACTGTTAGCATATTTGTATTGTCTACTTCTTCTGTTGCTACACCTGCATCTTGATGCCATGGGGTAGCACCAAATTTAACAAGCCCATTTTCATCTTTTGGAGCTTCTGATTCAGGTACCTTAATTCTGACATGCTGAATTGGATTAGAGAAAATTTCTTCCCCAATTATTGACTCAACAGCATCAAGAAGGTTGTTATTTTTTAGTGCATTGAAAACAGCAGGACCTGCCCAAAAGGGTGTGTCTTCCTTGATACCACTTTGAGGTAGAGAGAAATCGAAAAATTGATTATAAACTTCTCCCGATTCAGCATATATTTTGGTTACTCTTTCACCAAATTCTAAATCCTCATATTTTGATGAGATCTTGCCTTCCTCAAATAATTTTTTTGCCAAGTTATCAAGTACAGTGTGATACTCATCTATTATAGGGTCAATTATATTTTCAGGGTCAATTAGATTCTCAACTTTTAAGAATCCAAATTCATTAAAATGATTTAGTTGATCTTTAGTTAGACTAGCCACAAAAAACTCCTATTATTTTTCTTAATTATACATAAGTAAATTACTATTTGTACATGAGTTTATTATATTACCCATTCAGGTAAAGTTTTAAGATCAAATAAATTTAATATATTTGATTCATTTATGATTTTTTTTGTTTCTCCCTTGCAAAGTATCTCACCTTCTGAAATCATAAAACAATCATCGGTAATCTCTTCAATAAACTTAATATCATGTGAAGTAATAATAACTTTAGTTCCATCAGAGATAATATCTCTAATAACATCTAAAATTAATATTTTGTTAGAAAGATCTAAATTTGATGTAGGTTCATCTAATAACAAGTATTTCGGTTCTTGAACTAAAGCTCTTGCTATTCTAACTTTTTGTTTTTCTCCAGAGGATATTTCGTCAACATTTTTATTGGATAAACTAGCTAAATCTAACTTTTCAATTGTTTTATTTATAACTGATTTATCTGATTTAGATAAAAAGCCAAAAGTATTTAAGTATGGATACCTTCCCATTTCAATTATTTCTCTTACTGAGAAATCAAAAGTAGGTTCTAAATCTTGAGTAACTATTGCAACCTTTTTTGATAATTCTCTTTTTGAAAAATTCTCGATTGACATACCATCAATATAGATATTGTCATTCGGAACATTTAATATTCCGCATAATATCTTTAGTACTGTAGTTTTACCAGACCCATTTGGTCCAAGAAAGCCAGTAGACATTTTTCCAATATCTATATTGATGTTCTTTAGAGCTTTAGTATTTTCATAACTAAAATCTAAAGCTCTAATTTTTATCATTCAAAATCCCCAAAATTTTCTATATCTTCTAGATCCCATAATATTTTTGCTAATTCTTCAGATCCCTTAAGATTCCAATAGGATAGGGTTGTCCACCAATTCGAGTTTACCATATAAACTTCATCATTTTTTATAGCTTCAATTGAAGCAAGAGATTCATCTGACATTAGGTCATCATAAAAATCTTGACCTCCCCACTGAACTGATTGTGTTATAAGTATCATCTCAGGATTCATAGAAATCAAAAGTTCTTTTTCTATTGTATTATTTGACTCTACTCCATTAGCTGCTGCAACGTTTTTTCCACCTGCCAACTGGATGATTGAATCTTCGGTTGACCCATTTCCAGCTGTCCAATATGCATCCCACCAGGATAATGTAATAACATTTTTAGTTTTATCAGTATTTGATTTAGCTAAATCATTTAAGATTTTAACTTTATTATCAATATCTTCACTTAGAAATAAAGCTTTTTCCAAATTTCCTGTTATGTAAGACATTAGCCAAACATCATTTTTTCTTCCTTCAGAGGAATTATTTAAAGATGTTTGAATAACTGTAATTCCTACATCTTTCAATGTATCCATTAATTCTATAGATGCATAAGCATCTGCAAAGACTATGTCAGGTGAGAGTGAAATTATTGTTTCAGGATCAGTTGTCACAATTGGTAATCCTTCAGATTTTTTTTCTATGTTACTACCACCTTCTTGAGCAAAAGAGGTTGTTCCTGCAATTTGATCAGTATTTGATACACCAAACAATATTTCATCATGACCTAAAGAAATTGTTAATACTTTTTCTGGTCTTTCAGTAATTGTAATTTCTTCATCATTAATTAAAACTTTTCTAGGCCATGATAAATTTTCTGGCTCTATAATAGCTTCAATTTTAGAAAGTGCATCTATAATTTCTTCATCATGATCGTGTGCCTCGTGATCTTCATCTGAATCATGATCTTCTTTATCTTCATCATGATCGTGTGCCTCATGATCTTCTTTATCTTCATCATGATCGTGTGCCTCATGATCTTCATCTGAATCATGATCTTCTTTATCTTCATCATGATCTTCATCTGCATCATGATCTTCTGTATCATATAATGATTCTGAATAACCACCTGAACTATTATCATCGTATACTACTGTGTTATCTTCACCTGCTTGACAAGCAACAGCAAAAATAAACAATAATAAACTCATTAATAAAAGCTTAATTTTTTTCATTTTTTACTCCTTACTAAATTGTTTTTAAAAATCAAAAATATAAAAAAGGGTCCACCTATAAGACTCATTAAAACTCCAACTCTTATATCAACTGAAGCAAATATAACTCTTGCAATAAAATCCATTGAGACTACAAAAAAACCACCAAGAAATGCAGATAATGGAATAACCAATCTATTATCGTTTCCGATTAAGAGTCTTACGATATGGGGTACCACAAGTCCTACAAAAGCTAAAATTCCACTTACTGAAACTGCTGCTGATGTAGCAAGAGAGGTAAATACTAAACAGGATAATAGGGTTTTATTTACATTTATCCCCAATGAAGATGCATAATCATCTCCGATCATAATGAGATTTATTTCTTTAGATTTATAAATTAAAAATAATAATGAAATAATTATTATTGGTATAGTTACATACAAATGTTCCCACCTAGTTGATTCAAAGCCTCCAATTAACCAATAAAAAATTGCTCTCATTTGTGATGGGTTATCGCTTAGATATACTGAAAGTGTTATTAATGCATTTAGGAATGTACCTATTGCTATACCACCTAACAAAAGTACAGAAGTTGATTTTCTTCCAGTTGATACAAATATCAAATAAACTACAATCGAAGCTAGCAATCCTCCTAAAAATGAAAAAGATGGAACTACTAATAGGTGAATTGAATGAATTGCAAAAGATATTGGAATAACAGCACCCAAAGCTGATCCTGCTGAAACTCCCAAAATAGATGGATCAGCTAAAGGATTCCTGAACAATCCTTGCATTACAGCACCAGATATAGATAGAGCAACTCCAACAAAAAAGGATAAAAGTATTCTTGGTAATCTAATATCATAAATTATTGATTCACTAACAGTGCCTGAATGACTAGAAGAAAAAATAATTGAAAAAACATCTGACAAAGGTATTCTAAACACACCTGTTGAAAGAGATATTGATGAAATCAATATTGATAAAATAAGGAAAGATAATAAATAAATTAGAAGTAGATTTTTTTTATCTATTTGATTGTATGAAGCGTTATTTATATTTTTCATTGCTCAATTCATTTCTTTTTAAAGAGCAATGGGAAGAACCCAAACTCCTTACGCGAAGAGTTGAATTTTCCTAAAAGGCAGGTCTCCTGACTTATGATTTTAATCAATTACAGTGGCGCGACCGTGATGGAATTTCACCATCTTCCCTATTCTCTCAATTGTGAGCACCTGATAGGATTATTACATGTCTTATTATAATGAATTAAGAATAATATTTCTTAACAAAATTGTTTTTATTAGTGCAATATCAATTTTTATTTTTTTGGGATGCTCTAAAAATATTGAAATATATGAAGACGGTAATTTAGTAGATACTTTGAGCTGGGATAAAACTTATGTAATATCATTAGAAGTTCCAAGAAATTCAGTTTGTTGGATTGAGACTGATACAGAAAATATAGATTACTTCTCTGGAGCTATATTAAGTGATAATTACGTAACACATATTTCAAAAGGTGAATTTATAAGCAAACTTGATTTTTTGAACTTTGAAATATTATTAAAGAAAGATTTTTCTCTAAATATTCCAAAAAATTCTAAAATTAATATTAATATTAACTGTAATAACAACGAATTAAAGTTTAAAAAAACCTATGATATTAATTGATAATTTATTAGAATAATTATTATGAAAAACTATTATACTATTCTAAAAGAGTATCAAGAAAGAAATAAATATAAAGTTATAAGTGAGCCTGAAGTAATGCTACAAAACGATGAAAACCTAGAAAAGCTTCTTAAATTTGTTATTGCCCCATCTGTAGGCTTTCTGTCTATCATAATGACTGCAGTAATTCTTTTAGCACTATACCTTATATTTTATGCTCTAGTTGAGTATAATCCTACTATATGGGATATGCTTGGAAGTAAGCATCTAGGTTAAGTATAAATGTCTAAAAATATTACCGTTATGGGGTCAGGTAATACTGGCCTTTCTACTGCTCTTAAATTAAAAAATGATGGTCATAATGTATGTTTGTTTGAATTACCAGAATTCTCTGAATCTACGAGCAAAATGAAAGAAAACCTTTCTTTAAGTCTTCTTTCAGAAAAAATTAATTTAAAACTAGACCTTATAACAAATGATGCCAATCAGGCTGCTGAATATTCCAAAATAATTATACTTTGTGTACCTGCATATGCTCATCATTCCTATGCAAAGATATTAAGTGGAAAAGTAACAAATGAACATATAGTTGTATTAATGCCTGGTACATTGGGTTCTTTAGAGCTAAAGTCCTACTTCTTGGATAATAATTCAGAAATACCAATTATTGGTGAAACAGACACATCACCTTTTGTATGCAGAAAGACTGGTAATTCAGAAGCTGTAATATTAGGAGAGGTTCCAAATTTAGGAATAGGGATAATGCCAAAATCTAAAACAGCGGAAACCATTAATGTCTTATCTGATTTTTTCACTGGACTAGTCTCATATGAGGATGTTCTAGAATGCGGTTTATCTTCATTAAATCCAGTAATGCATCCTGCTGGAGTTATTCTAAACGCAGGAAGAATAGAAAAATCTGAAGGAGAATTCTTTTTTTATAATGAAGGGATTACAGAAAGTGTATCTGGTGTAATTGAATCTGTTGATCTTGAAAGAAGAAAGATAGGAGATTTTTTTGGATATAAATTAGATAACGTTGCAGATTCTTTCCATAACGCAGGATTTGGCCAGAAAGGTACCCTTAGAGAAACAATATCTAGTAGCGATATGCTTACTTCACTGAAAGCTCCTGGAGTAATAAACCATCGATGGCTAACAGAAGACATATCATATGGTATTTACACTTGGAGTGCAATAGGTGAAAAATTTGAAATTAATACTCATACTATGAAAACTCTCATAGAAATGGGATCAATATTACTCAAAAAAGATCTTAAGAAAACTGGGAGAAAACTTAAAGATTTAGGTATAGAAAAAATGACTTTAGATGAAATAAAAAATTATTTATAATTTCTTCAAGTCAAAATTTAGATCAAGCTCAGCTTTTATATTTTCAAACCATTCTATGACTTTATAGTGATAAGGTATTCCATTCTTGAGCCTTACCTGTGTTTCTTCATATTCAGGTAGTCCTGCATATACAACTCTATCTTGTCCTTTAACAGGAGGTGTTTCTGCTAAACCTCTAAGAAAATCATCCATATCTTTTTTAAACTTACTTGCATCAATAAAGCCGTCAATCTTAATAGCCTGGACAAAGTGACCCATTTCACCATAAGTATTAGGAGGCATCAAAAAGCCAGCTCCCATACCACTCAAAATATCACAAAATACTTCTGCTACTGCAGCGTATCCATAGCCCTTATGAGATCCATTTTCTCTAGTACCACCAAAAGGAAGCATCATATAGTCTTCTCTATTATCAGGTAAATCAACTTCATCTAAAACTGGATTACCTGAAGCATCTGTTATCCAAGCAGGGTCCATTTTTGCTCCTACTCTTTTTGCTAGTCCCAGCTTATTTCCTGCTACTTGAGTTGTAGCAATATCAAAAACAAAAGGAGGTTCTTTATCAGCAGGAATAGCATAAGCCCATGGATTTGTAGCAAATCTTTTTTCTGCTCCATGCGTTGGAACAGAGCTAAGTGAGTTCCCTGCAGTCATAGTAAGACCTATCATATCGTGTTCAAGAGGCATCATTGAATGATAAGCAAGCATTCCAATATGTCTTGAATTATGAACAGCGACTGAACCAGAACCATATTTTTCTGCTTTCTCTATTGCTATTTCCATTGCTTTCGGTAAAACGTGTAACCCCAATCCATCATCACCATCAATATTCGCAGTAGTTGGAGTTTCTCTTGTTATCTTAATATTTGGCTTTGGGTTAATTCCTAAGTCTTTTGAACCAGCAGCAAATCTCTCAACATAAACTGGAAGCATATTAGAAACTCCATGGCTTTCACATCCCCGTAAGTCAGAAACCATCAAAACTTCAGCAGATAACTGTGAATCTTCTTCGGAAAGACCCATTTTCAAAAATATTTCTTTGGTCGCAGCAGTCATTGACTCAGAGTCCACAAGGACTTGGTCTTCTTTAGGTACTAAAAATCGTTCTAACATAATTTATCATCTCCTGATGAATATAAGATATAATTTTTATAATACACCTTATTTTTATAAATTTGTAATATATTAAATAAGTAGAAGGTATATTTTCTTATCATGCCCCCGTAGCTCAGTGGCTAGAGCAGGGCCCTCTTAAGGCCAAGGTCCTAGGTTCGAATCCTAGTGGGGGTACCAGAATTTGAGCTCAAATAAAATCACATAGGACAACTTATCAGATAGTTTTACTCTTGAAAATACGTTGGACTTTTAATATAAATAATATGTGATATCTGATCAAAAAAATAATAACTTAATGATTGCTAAAATTAAGTATCTATTACAAGGTGGTTTACTTCTCCTTATAACTGCTTGTGCCACTGAATCTAGCACTCAGCTTACAAATATAAATTCATCTGATGAGTTAAACGTTGTAAAAGAAGTAACTGAAATTGTAAATACTGCTACACCTTTTCCACCTAGTGGACAACCGAAGATAGCTGAGATTATAAATACTGCTACACCTTTTCCACCTAGTGGACAACCGAAGGCATCTGATTCTACTCAGCCAAAAGTAACAGAAAAAATAAAAACTTCAGATCAGGAAATTACTAAAGACCAGAATAATATTAAACCGAGTCAATCTGGCAACTTTAATTCACAGTGTTTACCAAATACAAACGACCCTCTCAATACGTGGGTAAAGACTAAAGGACCAATTGGAGGTTTGGGATATAACGTTCGATATAGACATGATAACCCAGATATCATGTACTTTACTGACGTCTGGTCAGGAGTACAAAAAAGCACTGACGGAGGTCTAAATTGGATTCAATCTAATGGAGAAGGACAAGGGAATATTGATTTTCGAGTCGGCCCTTCATTAGATAATATTCCTGTATATGCTCTTAGAATAGATCCGAATGATGAAGATATTTTATGGATAGGGCTGCAAGATAACGGGGGTCTCTTTAAATCATACGATGGAGGGCAATTTTGGGAATCAAAACTTAATGGCTTAGACTCAAATAAAATTATTCCTCAACAAAAAACACAAAATGCAGATGAGGAAGAAGATTCTTCTGAGTTGCAATTAAACGTCAGAATGATTGAGGTTGAACCAGGAAATTCAGACGTAGTTTATGTTATGGGTGATGTCGACACGCAAGTTGATGGATTCCAGTTTAATCGAACTCGAGGATTTGTATTTAAGTCTACTGACGGAGGTGATCAATTTGAACTAGTTGGTGATTTTGCAAATCTAACCAGATGGCTTTTTTTTACTAATTCTGAAGACACTGAAGAATTACTCGTTACTACTGGACTATTCGACCGTGAACCTGACACAGCTGTAGAAAAGGAATATGAAGAGCTTTCTGATGATGCAATCCCAAGTGGACTTGGATTAGGAGTATTTATATCAAATGACGGGGGCAAAAACTGGCATGAAAGTAATCAGGGGATTAACCCTAAACGTTCTATGCATTTTGGTGGAGCGGACCAAAGTCCATTTGATGAAAAATTAATCATCATTGCAAGCGGCAACGATGTCGATAACTCTCTTCGCGATTACTCCGGAGCAATTTATAAATCTATAGATGGAGGAGGTTCTTGGAAGGAAGTATCACCTCTTTATTCAGGATTAGGTATGTACGGTGCAGTCGCCTTTGCTGAATCTGATAAAAATATTGTTTATGTTGCGGGAGAAAATGAATTTCTTCGTTCTACTGATCAGGGAGAAACATGGATCATTCAAGAGCACTGGGGGCCACCAGGAATAAAGCCGGGTAATCCTATTGATATGGTAGTGAGTAAATCAGATCCTAATACTGTATTCATTAATAACTATGGTGGTGGAGTTTTTAAGACTGAAGATGGTGGAAAAACTTGGATCGAATGGAGCAACGGTTATTCGGGTGCAAACATCTTTGGCATTTCTGCAACCAGCACTGGTTGTTTAGCTGCAAATGGACGAAGTAAAATACATCTTTCTGCTGACTATGGCGAGACCTGGCAAGGTATTCTAAATGGCAAATCAAGGAGTCTCGGAGACGGTCTTGCTATTAAATTCTTATCACACGATGATAGCAATCAAACTATTATTGCAACTGATGCTAATAATGGACATCTTTATTACTCTAATAATCTAGGCAATGATTGGGAAATAGCTACTGGATTAGTAAACATAGAACATTCTTTATTTGAAGAATCGTTTGGCATACACATTGTCGAGGAAGCATCCTCAAATCCAATGGTATTATATGCTGGTTACATTCAATCAAAGATTAAAGGACATGATCCTCATCAATTAGACGAAATTGAAAGGTCACCAGGAATGTATAAATCTGTTGACGGAGGAATGTCATGGTTTCCAATCAACAATGGGCTACCCAATGAAGACTACAGCCGTAATATTTCAGATATTACTGTTAGTAGTCAGAATGCAGAAGTAGTCTATATCAATTCATTATTTGATGGGTTGTATTATACGGTTGATGGTGGTGAATCCTGGAAAAATCTTACAGGTGAGTTACCAGAGGGTATGTCATGGAATGATTGTGGGCATACATGTGTTAACGAAGATGGTGAAAGAATTGACATGCAAGATATGGAACATTCCAACATAATTAAACGTAAACACGCGATGAGTATTGCAATTAATCCTCAAAATGACCAAGAGTTATTTCTGGGTACCAATGTTCATGGCGTTTATAAATCCATAGATGGTGGAGCAAGCTGGGAAGAAACACTTTGGCGAACAGAGGCGATCAATACCTCAAAACGTGACCATGCACACGCAATTGATATAGCAATTAACCCAATTGATACTAAGATTATTGCGGTAGCAGATTGGAATAGTGGTGTGCTGTTGAGCCAAGATGGAGGAGAGTCTTGGCAACGAACTAACGAGGGATTAGATACAGGAGTGGTTCAAGTGTTAACATTTTCACCAAACGGACAGTTTCTTTTTGCAGGTACTGAAGGACATGGCATATTTCGGTATAAATTCTTTGATTAGCTAATTAACACATTAAAAAACTTTGTTGTGAGTAAAGTGGGAATAAGTAAGAACAAGTAAGAGCTATTTATATTTTTTCATTTGTATATAAATCAAGTTCAAAACTATGTAGCTTTGCGGGGGTACCAGAATTGAATACAAAAAAAGGTTAGTACAACTTTTTATATTATTATCTCTGACTATTCTTCCCAATGAAAACTGGGTAAATCTTTGAATGATGAAATGATTTTTTCATGCCAAATATCTGAAAGATTCATAAAATATGGTGTATCCAACCTAAGTTTATCTTTCAAATCAAGATTTATATTATTATTTTTGTAAACAACAAAATCAATTGGTGGGCCTACAGTAAGATCACTTCTCATTGTAGAGTCTATTGAAACTAAAGCTGCCCGAGCAGCATCGCCCAAAGAGGTTTCTTTTTGAATTACTCTGTCTAATATTGGTTTTCCATATTTTGTTTCTCCTATTTGGAAATAAGGGCTATCTTCAGAGCATAATATATAATTTCCTTCTGGATAAATCAAAAAAGCTTTTTGTCTTTGCCCCTTAATTTGACCTCCAAGTATGAAAAATGAGGAAAAATTTACATCTCCTTGATTAATATTTTCAATATTTTTTTCAGCATATTCGACTGATAATTTACCAATATAATTTGCCATTTCTTCAAGATCATTACAAGTATTCAAATTTAATTCATCTTTAGGATTTTCTAAATCCGTTTCTAATCTATGAAAGACATTTTGAGAAGTTGATAAATTTCCAGATGTAAGTAAAACTACACATCTATCACCGACACTGTAGGTAAACATTTTAGAATAAGAATTATAATCATCTAATCCTGCATTAGTTCTAGAATCAGATGCAAATACCATTCCTTCATCTACTTTTATAGCTAAACAATAAGTCATATTAAGTTCATTTCTTTAGTATATTTTCCATCTCTGAAACAAAAGATTAACATATTTGAAATCTTTTTGATAAATAATTAATAGTATTAATATAATAGTACATTTTGGAAGCTTTGTTGATAGACCTTGAGAAATATTCATCAAACGGCTCATTTGATGAATTTATAACTGACAAAAAAAAATTTAGATCAAACAGGTCTAAAATATTTGAGTACCTCGAATCACTATCAAAAGATGAATTAAATGATGTAATTGCTGCAAAAGATAATGCTATTAGGTCTATGGGTATTACATTTAGAGTATATGGTGAGAAAAATACTATTCAAGATAAACTCTGGCCTTTAGATTTTATACCTAGAATTATCTTAATGTCAGAGTGGAAGAAAATTTCTGAAGGATTAATTCAAAGATGNAAAGCTCTAAATATGTTTATAGAAGATTGCTATAATGAACAATCCTTCTTGAATTCAGGATTTATGGATCCTAAGCTTATATTAAATTCTCCTTCATATCTNAANGAATGTGAAGGAATGAAATTAAAGTATTCTGCATGGGCTCACATTTGTGGGACCGATTTAGTTAGAGATAAAGATGGAAAATTTTATGTACTTGAAGATAACCTAAGAGTTCCATCTGGTGTTTCATACATGATTGAAAATAGAATGGTCATGAAAAGAGTTTTNCCTGAATTATTCAGTGACTATGGTGTTTTACCTGTAGATGAATATAATTCAAAGCTATATTCAACTTTAGCTTCACTCTCAGAATCTAGTAATCCTGAAATAGTACTGCTTACTCCCGGTGTTTATAATTCAGCTTATTTTGAACATTCTTATCTAGCACAGCAATTGGGAATCGAACTAGTTGAAGGATCTGATTTAGTAATAGGAAAAGATGGTTATTTATACAAAAAGACAATAAGTGGATTAGTAAAAGTTGATGTAGTTTACAGAAGAATAAATGATGATTTTTTAGATCCCCTAGCATGGAATAAAAATTCAACTTTGGGAGTACCTGGTTTAATTAAAGCTTGGCAAGAAAAAAAAGTTATCATAGTTAATGCGCCTGGGTCAGGTATTGCTGATGATAAGGCAATATACTCTTTTGTACCTGATATGATTAAGTTTTATTTAAATGAAAAGCCTATATTGAATAATATAAAAACTTACCTTTGTTCAAATGAAGATGATCAAAACTTTGTATTAGAAAACATTAAAGATCTTGTCATAAAACCAGTAAACGAATCTGGCGGATACGGAATAGTGATAGGAAGAAATGCTAGTAATAACCTAATCAAAAAAACTATTAAAAAAATTAAAGAAAATCCTAGAAACTTCGTAGCTCAACCTTTTATAACATTGTCAACTGGACCAACTTATATGTCCGGTGACATAGATTCACGCTACATGGACTTAAGACCTTTTATTTTATCAGGTAAAAATGACTATGTTTCTCTTGGAGGTCTAACTAGAGTTGCCTTAAAGAAGGGATCATATATAGTTAATTCTTCACAAGGTGGAGGAAGTAAAGACACCTGGATAGTAAATAAATAATGCTTAGTAGTGATGCAGAACATTTTTATTGGTTATCAAGATATGCAGAGAGAGCAGAAAATACAGCAAGATTAGTAAATGTAAACGTTGAACTAATGTTGGATTTCCCAGGAGATAAATCTCAAGCTTGGAAACCAGTTATTGAAATTACTGGAATGGAAGATTCTTTTTCAAAAAAAAATTCTTCCTATAATGAAAATGTTGTAATTAATTTTCTTACGTTTGATAAAAATAATCCTAACTCAATACTTTCAAGTTTAGCTAGTGCGCAATACAACTCGAAGCCTATTAGAGATAACTTACCACGAGCTTCAAGTGAACAATTGAGTTTTCTTATAAATAACTTTATAGAAGTATCTAAATCAAAATCTAATAGAAAAAGAAGCAGCATAATTTCAAGTGTCATATCAAATATTCAACTTTTTTTTGGTATTATTTCAGATAATTTTGTAATGGGAACAGAATATCAATTTATAAAGTTAGGTAGGTTTATTGAAAGAGCTGATATGATCTCAAGGATTGTAGATGCTCAATGTATAAAGGATGAAATTTTTGTTTTAGGCGAAGAATATCCCACTATTCAGTGGACAAGTATACTTAGATCTTTGTCTGCTTATGAAGCATACAGGATTTCTCAAGGAACAATTTCAAAAGGAGAAATTATAAATTTCTTAATAAAGAATGAACATTTTCCAAAATCAATTGTAAAATGCTTAGGCAATGTTCAAGAAGCAATTAATAATCTACCAAATAACAAGGAGCTTAGAATTTCTATCGATCAAATTAGAAATACAATAATAAATTCTGATGTAGATAAATATTCAAATAACAGACTTCATGACTTCATAGATAATCTTCAGAAAAACCTTTTAGATTTAGATATGGAAATATCAAAGAATTATTTCTAATAAAATACTAAATTGTTGTGTAAATTTTACATTTAAGATTTAATATCTAATTTGTTATTTTTATAAATAAAATGATGTATATATATAAAAAAAAAATTGGAAGATAAAAAAAGTAAATATCTTATAATTAGAATTCTGTTAATTATACTCGGAAGTATTTTTGTGGCTATAGGTGCTATAGGAATACTTGTTCCTGGTTTGCCTACTACACCTTTTATGATTTTAGCTGCAGCTTGCTATATAAGATCATCTAATAAACTATACAATTGGCTGATAAAAAATAAATTATTTGGAAAACATATAAAAAACATAAGAGAAGGAAAAGGTATTCCAATAAGAGTTAAAATATTTGCTCAAGTTATGATGACTACTTTCATTTTTCTTGCAATTATTCCTTTTTCTCCAATATCAGTTCCCAATTTATTTATCAAAATAATAATTTTTCTAGCAGGTCTTACTAGCTTTTGGTATGTAGCTTATAGAGTACCAACATTGAAAGAATAAATTTTGAGAATCAAAAAAAAATATTTAATTATTCCCTCTTTTCTTATTTTATTTATCTATATTTTTCTTTCAATATTTTCTTCAATTTCAACTTTCAGAGTTTCTTCTGAAAGCTCTAATTTAGATCCATCATATTTAGATTTGGAATATGAAGACATTGATATAGTGTCTGGTGAAAGTATTATTTCTTCTTGGTGGATTCCAAATAATAAAGATAAAACTATCCTTATCCTCCATGGTCTCAGAAGTCAAAAAGATGATGAATACATATTAAATTTTATTAGAGAATTTCATAATCTTGGCTATTCTATAATAGCAATAGATTTTAGGAACCACGGAGATTCAAGTAAAGGAAATTTTACTTTTGGAGTTGATGAGATAAACGATGTTTATAATACAATTGAATTTTATAATTCCTATAAAAATATTGAAGAAATAGGAATATGGGGTTTTAGTTATGGTGCAACGACAGCTAACTTAGCTGCTATAAATAATGAATTAAAAAATAATAATTCAGCAAGAATTGTTGGAGTTTTCTCAGATTCTCCTTATTTTAGTCTTACAGACTTAATTAGTTCTCAAATTTCAAGGAGGACACCATTAAATGAATTTATGTCAGATTTATTAAAACCTGGAATATTATTATTTACAAACATTTTTTATAATTTTGATTTTAATTCAGTTGAAAATACTTATATAGAAGGTTCTAAAGTTAGTATACCTACAAAAATCATAGGTTGTACTGGAGATCAAACAGTTCCTATAGACCAATCAATTAATGCAAGTAATACTTTAGGTCAATTGAGTAGTTTTGTGGAATTTAGTAATTGTTTAGAACATGGGGATGCTTTTATAAGTGACCCAGAAAAGTATCTTAGTGAATTTAAAACTCATTTTGATAAAGCTTTTCAATCAGAAGCTTTTAATAAGAATAATGAAAATATAATTAGTGATTTCAACAATTATCCTCAAATTGATAATAGTAATTATATTCTTGACAAAATTGATATAGATAGAAAATTTGATAACCCATGGGCTATAGAAATTTTAAATACAACTCAAGCAATTATTTCTGAAAAAAAAGGTGAGTTGACTCTTGTTAATTTTGAGGAAAAAACTGCACGAAATATAGATCATAATATACCTTCTGTGCAAGTTGGTCAGGGTGGATTATTAGACATTGTTATCCATGAACAATTTTTATACGCTTCATTCAGTAAAAAAAATGATAAAGAAGAATATACTACAGCAATTGGAAGAGGAATATTATCAGAAGATTATTCTAAAATAAGTGAATTTGAAATTATATTTGAAGCACTCCCATATTTTAAAGAAACTGTTCATTTTGGTTCTAGATTAATAATTCAAGATGATTATTTATATGCATCAATAGGAGAAAGAGGAAAAGGTGTAGTGGCGCAAGAATTAGATTCACATGCAGGAAGCATAATTCGAATAAATCTTGATGGTACAATACCTAATAATCCATTTTCTGATGAATCAAATCTTGATGAAATATATATGATTGGTCTCAGAAATCCTCAAGGCATGGCAATAAATGAAAATGGTGATATTTATATAACTAACCATGGAGCAAAAGGAGGTGACTTTCTAGGATTAATTTTTTCAGGTGGAAATTATGGTTGGAATAAAATTGGCTGGGGTGGTAAAAATTATTCTGGAACAAATATAGGATCAGGGAAAAGTTTTTTAGAGGACTACAATATCCCCTTAATTTCATGGGTTCCATCAATAGCTCCAAGTGACCTTATCTTTTACAAAGGAGAAGAATTCCCTAATTGGAATGGAAAAATTCTTGTAAGTTCTCTTAAATTCAAATTAATAGTTAGTTTGGAAATAAAAGATAACTCGATCAGTCAAAAAGAAATAATACTAAAAGATAAAATAGGAAGAATAAGGGATATAGAAGTTAATTCTAAGGGGGAAATATTCATTATTACTGATGAAAAAAATTCATATATTTGGAAACTCCGCTCATCAAAATAAATTACAAAAGATTATCTATTTTTCATTTCCTCTATTCTCATGGGCATTTGATCTATTTCTTTAAATATTTTATTTGAATCTATAAATTTATTAGTATCAATTTTTATCTGGCCATCCTTACCCAATAATAAAGTCCGAGAGTTTCGATTATTAAAAAATCTTTTAAAAATCTTTTCGTAACTAACTTCATTAATCATTTCTTTAGACTGAAATCCATCAAAACTTACAAAAAATTCATTATTATCAGAAAATAAAATTACTAAATCCCTATCAACTATTTCATCAGAATATTTAGTTAGGTCATCAAGCTGATTTTGAATGAATTCATCATTATCAGAAAAAACAATTACTAATCTATTTTCCCACTCTAAGTTTTCTAAATCAAAAAATACTTCATTTTGATTACAACTGGAAAATAAGAATAGAATAATTAAAATATATATTTTCATTTTCTTTTATAAGATTATAGATTTATCTGATTTTTTTTGATTTTATTGTGTATTTCTTTAGTAAATCTTCATCCGGTATTGGGTTAGTGCTCACAGGTTCAAAATAATATGGAGATGAATATCTATTTTCTGGTTTACACAAATCATTTTTATAAAATCTATCTGAAGGAAAAAGATCTCCTGGATAAGTAAAGTTATCTAAAGTTGCAAGAGCAATACATATACTAACCCCTAAAGCACTTTCCAGCATTCCTCCTACCCAAACGGGGATTCCTGATTCTTCTGCTAATTTATTTATCTCTAGAGAATTTGTTATTCCTCCTACCCTTCCGGGTTTAATATTTATAAATTTACATGCTTCTATTTCAATTGCCTGCTTAGCTCTTTCAACACTATTAATTGATTCATCAAGGCAAATAGGTGTATCTATAATTTTGGCTAATTTAGAATGATCAATTAGATCATCTGAAGCTAAAGGTTGTTCTATAAAAGCTAAACCATGTTTATCAATAACTTTGAAAAATTCTAAATCATCTAATGTATATCCCCCATTACAATCAACGTGAAATACAGAATTTGGAAAAGTAGAACAAACTGATTCTAGAACATCAATATCCCAACCTTTTTTTATTTTTAATTTTATTCTTGGAGTTTTCTTATCTACAGCTATTTGAATCTTTGATATAAGAGTATCTATATCATCTTCAACTCCAAAATCTGCACCTGAAATAACTTTCTTTCTAGTACCCCCAATTAATTCATAAAGAGGTTTTTTTTCTATATTACTTTTCAACATCCACCATGTAATATCTAGACCTGCTTTTGCAAAAGGATTACCCTTGTAAACACTAAGTTCGTTATTTATATCCTCAGAAGTTTCATAATTTTTACCTACAATAGATTTTGCAAAAATTTCAGTAATATTATAGTAAATAGAATTCGCACTTTCGTATGAATATGTAGGTAATTCTAGCCCACAAGTTTCAGCCCATGCCTCATTGTTACCAGATTTAGAATGTAACAATATTGAATGGATTTCATAGTCTGCACCGTAAGACGTTATCCATGGGTCAATTAACGGCATTGCAACATGATATACACTTAACTCATCAATATTCATTTTTCTTCCTTTAGGTTATAAAATAGATATAAATCTAAATATATTTATAATTGCTAACCTATGATTTATTATATGAGAAATAAGCATAAGATATCAGAACTTTAATTTATGATTACAAAGAAAATAGAGACAAAATTTCTTGACTACTTAATTACCTATCCAGATAACTATAATCCTGATCATTCATATTCTATTATAATTATGCTACATGGATACGGAGCAAGTATGAATGATTTATCAAGTCTAGCTCAGCCTATTAATTCTAATGATTTCATATATATTTTCCCAAATGCACCTATAAATCTTAATTTAGGTTTTAATATGACTGGATATGCATGGTTTCCTATTGAAACAGGAGATTATGATAGTTCTTCTAATTTACTTAAATCAACTATTAATAAAGCTTTGGAAGAAATAAATTACGAGAAAATTTTTATAAGTGGTTTTTCACAAGGTGGGATGATGGCTATTCATTCTGGTTTATTTTCAAGTAATAAATATGATGGAGTGATAATACTAAGTTCCAAACTAATTCATAATAATCTGATTATTAGAAAAAATTTACCAGAAGATACGAAAATTTTTATTCGACATGGAACTTTGGATAATATTTTAGATATAAATGAAGGCAGAAAAATTAATGATGAGTTACAAAAATTAGGATTTGATGTAGATTACAAAGAGTATAAAATGGCACATGAAATTAATATGAATGTTATCAATGATCTATCTTTTTGGCTAAGCAAACAAAAAGGTATAAAAAATGAATAAATTATTTATTCTTGGATCAAGTAGAGGCTTAGGGAAAGAAATATTAAAAAGTGCAATTTCAAAAGATTATATTATTAGAGCATTGGTAAGAAATAACAAAAATCTTTGTGATTCAGAAAAAGTAAAGTTTTATAAAGGAGATGCTACAAATATTGAAGACCTTAGAAATTCAATTGGAGAATCTGAAATAATTATTTCTTCATTAAATGTAATGAGGAAAAATATTTTTCCTTGGAGTGGAATTATTAATTCAAAAAATACTGTTTCAGAATTTATAAAAAATATTAATATTTTAAGTAAAGATCTGAAAATAAAAAGAATAATAACAATATCTGCTTGGGGAGTAGGGAGTTCTTATAAAAATATTCCTTTTTGGTTTAAGTATTTTATTAAGGGTTCAAATATTAAATATCCCTATCTAGACCATGAAAAACATGAATTTGAATTAAGAAAATCTCAGATAAATTGGACAATAATTAGACCGACTTTTCTTGTTAATTTTGGAGGATATTATAACGTTATGGAATCCGATGAAAACTATCCCAAACCAAATTTATTTGTTAGCAGAAAATCTTTAGCTAATTTCATCATAAATATAATCAACTCAAATAATCATAATAAAAAGATAATTACTGTTTCAAAACAATGATTAAATATACAATGATATCTACAGTTTGCATATTGATATTTTCAGGATGTTTACCCTCAAAAAATATTGAGAAACAAGTAAATAATCAACTTGAAATAGAAACCTCTTGTTTAGTTAATGAATCAATAAGCCAAAGAAAAGAAAGTATAATAATTGGAGATTTAACTCGGGAATATAGCATAACAGTTCCAAAAGTTATGTCTGGGAAAAAAATGCCTATCATTATAGCTTTTCATGGTGGTAATGATGGATATTTTTATTTTCCTCAACAAGCTCTTTTCGAAAATATCTCTCTTAGAGAAAATGTGATTATAATCTACCCTCAGGCCAAACAATACTTAAGTAATGAAGGTGCTTGGCAATTAAATACCCAAAAAAATAACATGCAGGACTTAAATTTTGTTGATAATTTAATTGACTACGCAGTTGAAGAATATTGTGGGAATAGAAATCAAACATATGCAATTGGCTACTCATTAGGATCTATGTTTACCTATGAGTTGGCATGTCACATGAGTAATAAATTTGTATCTATCGCAAGTTATGCAGGAAGTATGCCTATAAACCCCAATTCATGTGATATTGATGAATCTATAAATATAATGCATATTCATGGCAAGAATGATGCGATAATTCCATATTACGATAGTTGGGAATGGAAAAACTGGGATTCAGTGGGTTCTATGATGGATACTGAAAGTTTAATTGAGTTTTGGGGTAACAAAAACTCGTGCTTATCTAAATCAACATCAAATTCAGATGAATATTCAGAAATAATATATTCTGATTGCAAAGATAATACAAAAGTAAAACTATTTGCTCTTAATAAAGTAGGACATGACTGGCCTGAAGAAATAAATTCTACTTCAACGAATGAGTTTATATGGAATTTTTTAATAGAAAACTAATTTCAAAAAAATTCAGTATAAGGTTCTGAATCAACTGGTGTATATTTTGAAGGAGGGAATTCAGTTAATGCATCTTCATCAATATCTGTTCCCCAACCAGATCCTTTAGGAGGAGAAGTAAATCCATCTTGAATCTCAATATTATTCGTAAGAACTTTTTTATATCTTTCAAGAAAGCTTACAAAAATTTCTTGCTTATAGCAGTTTGGAATGCTCATATCTAAATGTAAACTTGCAACAGTAGAAATAGGTCCATTAGAATTATGAGGGGCAACACTTAGATAATGAGTTTCTGCTGCGGTAGCAATTTTCTTTAATTCACTCAATCCACCTGCATGACATATATCAGGTTGTAGTATTGATACTGACTTATTTTCAAATAATTTTTGAAAATCCCATCTACTATATAGCTGTTCTCCTGTTGACAAGGGAATTGTAGTTTTTTGAGAAAGCTTATCCAGCATATCTAGATTATCAAACTGAACAGGTTCTTCAACCCAAGCTAAATCATATGGTGTAAGTTTATTTAGAACTTTCAATGCGCTTCCAAAATCAAGTCTGGCTCGAATATCTACTGCTATTTGAATATTTTTACCAACTTCTTCTCTTACAGCCTTCACCAACTCTATACCCTTGTATATATTTTCGTTTTCAATATTGTATTTGCCAATAAATGGATAAAACTTTAAGCATTTATACCCACTATCAATAATTTCTTTTGCTGCAATAGCATGTTCCTCAGGAGTTTCTAAACCTTCGAACCAACCATTAGCATATACAGGTATTTTTTCTCTGACTTTACCTCCTAATAATTGATATACAGGTACATCTAAGGCTTTCGCTTTGATATCCCAAAGAGCAAGATCAATTGCACTAATAGCACTCATTGTTACTGCTCCGCCAGTCCAAGTAACTCTTCTGTACAAGGAAGTCCAAATAAATTCTATATCAAAAGGGTCTTTATCAATTAGGAATTTAGCAAAATCCAAAATTTCAGATTCTAACGATTGGTCTTTGTATTGTAGACTCCCTTCTCCAATTCCATAAATACCTTCATCAGTATAAATTTTCACGAAAAGCCAGTTATTAGTGTCTCCATCTACAGAAGTTTTATGAGATTCAGCAGCCATTCTTAAAATTTTTACATCGGTTATTTTCATCTTTTACTCAGTTCTGAAATTTTAGTAAGTAACTCATTTTCATCAAAAATTGAAATTGTTTTAATATTTTCATTTGATTTCTCAGGAAAAACTCTTCTTAATAGCGCTTCTGAATTCTTGATCAATTTAACTGAGTCTTCAGTAAAATAGTCTCCTAAAACAGACAACTTAATAACTTTATAATCTTCATCAAATTCATAAAATATATATTCTTTTTCTTTCTTCATAGTAAGTAATCTATATCAAAGTTAGTAATGAGTATGTATCTAGATATTATCTTTCAACCAGTTTTCTAAATATTTTACTTGATCATGAGAAAATCTTAAGCCAAGTTTTGATCTTCTCCAGAGTATATCTTCAGTAGTTTCTGCAAACTCATTTTCTACCATCCATAAAATTTCTTTTTCAGTTAAATTCCAACCAAAATTAATACCTAAATCTTCAATTTTCAAGCTATTATTCAAGATATCAAAGCTATCTTTGCCATAAGCTCTTAACAATCTAATAGCCCATTTTTTATCTAAATATTTATATTTATCCATTATTTCTTTGACTAATTCATCAAACTCATTAGGATTAAAATTTCCACCTGGTAAATTAGAATTCTTTGTCCATTTTTTTTCTAAATTACTAAAGTATGGTTTTAATTCATTCATCACTTTTTCAGCTAAAATTCTATAAGTAGTAATTTTTCCACCAAATACATTTATCAAAGGTGCTTTTCTATTTTGAGAGTTAGTTTTTATAACATAATCTCTCGTTACATTTTGTGCTTTTGTTTTATTATCATTAAATAATGGTCTAACTCCTGAGTATGTATGAACTATATCATCAGTACTTACGGGGTTACTTAAATAGTTAGAAACAGACTCTACTAAATATTTTTTTTCCTCTAAGCTACACTTTACTTCACCAGGATCACCTTCATATTCAATATCAGTAGTTCCAATAAGAGTAAAATCAGATTCATAAGGAATAGCAAATATAATTCTTCCATCAGAATTTTGAAAAATATAATTATGATTTTTTTTGAAAAGCTTTTTTGTAATTATATGACTTCCCTTAATCAATCTCATTCCAATGTCATTTTTTTCATTGAGTTTTTCATCAATTACATTAGTCACCCAAGGGCCTGCACAATTAACAATAGACTTTGATATGATAGTTTTTTTAATACTAGTTTTATTATCTCTTAAGGTTATTTCCCATAAATCGTCTTTTCTTTTTGCATTCTCAAAGGAAGTATGAGTTTTTATAGTTGCACCCTTAAGTTTTGCATCTTTTGCATTTAATATAACCATTCTAGAATCTTCAACCCAGCAATCCGAATACTCAAATGCAACAGAAAAATTCTTTTTCAAGGGATTACCACTTTCATGATTTTTTAGGTTTATTTTTTTAGTAGCAGGTAGAAGTTTCCTACCTCCAATGTGATCATAAAGAAATAAACCTAGTCTCAAAAGCCAAGCAGGCCTCAAGCCATTATGATGAGGAAGTATGAATCTAAGTGGCCATATAATATGAGGCATAGAATTTAGTAAAATTTCGCGTTCTCTGAGAGATTCTCTAACTAAGTTGAAATGAAAAAATTCTAGGTACCTTAAGCCACCGTGTATTAACTTTGTAGATGATGAGGAAGTAGCTTGTGCGAGATCATCTTTTTCACAAAGTAAAACACTTAATCCTCTACCAGATGCATCTCTAGCAACTCCTGCACCATTTATTCCACCGCCTATAACGACTAGATCAAACTCTTGCATTGAATTAAATATCTAAAATTTACTATTTTAACCTTTTATCCTCTTTTTAATTCTTACAAAATTTTTCAAATAATAATGATAAATAAAACCCTTAATTTGAGGCTTACCTATTTTTTTTCTTAATCTATTTTCCAAATTTGTATATGGACAGGTAATTTCAGTTGAAAAAATCAGATAAATTGTCCAACTTAATAACGGGAATGTGATGTACCATTCTGCAAAAATTATATAAAAAGGAATAGAAAAAAAAGTAATAACCAAAAATATATGATGTGAAATTACTACAATATAAAATAAAAACTTATCTGAAAAAATAATTAGAACCTTTCATAATTTAAACTAACACTAGCCTATCAAAAAAAATCATAAATATATTCTATTTTGTAAACTTAAAAATTCTACTACCTAATCTATCAGTTACGTAAAATATACCATTTGTATAATGAATATTAGATGGTTTCCAACTTTCCATATGGTAAATTTCTATCATCTCTCCTTCAGAATTTAGTACACCAATAGCGCCTATTCCTGGTAAGGTTTGATAAATATTACCATCATCATCAACTGTTATACCATCTGGATTACCAGGCTCAGCAAATCTTCTAAACATTCTAGGTTCTGGCACATCTTCAGATTCATGATTTTCTAAAACTACTAGTCTATTAGCCCTAGTTTCTGATATAAAAACATTTTTAGAGCTTATTGTGATACCGCTTGGAAATGCTAAATCTGAAATAAATAATTCAACTTTGTTTTTGATTAGCTTATAAACAGGGCTTATACAAGGATTTGGGTATGGATTTCTAAGTGGATCCGTGAATATAACTTCATCATTTTCATTTATATCTAAATCTGATGGACCATTTAATTCAATATCATCGTAAGAGTCACATAACTGTGTAATACTTCCATTTCCTAGACTAACTCTCAATATAGCTTTTCTTGCTGCATCAGCTACTATAAGTGAGTTAGATTTTTTAGAAAAAGCTATTCCGAGGGGCCTTCCTTTAGTATTTGCATGTGAGTTTATATTAGATTTATTAATCTTAAATATATTTCCTGAGGAAGCCGAAGTAACATATACTTTACCTTTATCATCGACAGTTATTCCTTCAGGATGAGGAATTGAGGAAGTAATTTCTTCAAGATTATTAGGTAAATTTGGTTGTAGTTTATTAAAGATTATTTATTTCCTTTTATTCATCAATATCTTGATCATTCCATAGTGAGCCTCTTTTAGCTAAGGCTATTTGAGCTAAAATTTGTTCAACATCTTCTGGAGAATTATTTTCCGGAGATTTTTCTTCTTTATTAGAAGTTTTTCTCTTAGTTTGCTTTTCTTGAATAGTTAATCTAGGTTGATCATCTCCCCAATATAAAGTTTGGTGAGGGAATGGGATTTCAATACCTTCAATATCAAATCTAGCCTTAATTCTTCTGATAAGCTCAGACCTCAAGAGCCATTGTTTCATAGGCTTACAATCACCTAAAACCCTAATGGTAATACAAGAATCATCCAAAGACTGAATCCTCAAAACTTGTGGAGCCTTAATTATATTTAAACCAAAAACAGGATCAGCAGATAGCTCATTACCTATTTGATTTAAGATCATAATTACTCTTTCTAAGTTTTCTTTGTATGCCACTCCTACATCTAATACAACTCTTGAATAATTTTTTGTTCTATTTGAAGATACACTTATTTCGCCATTAGGAATTACATGGACAGTTCCCTCTAAATCTCTTAGTATAGTACGTCTGAGGTTTATATCCTCTACCAATCCTGATGTTCCAGCTATAGTAACTACATCTCCAGTCCGATATTGATTTTCGGCTATAACAAATATTCCACTAATTAGATCTCTAATTAAATGTTGAGCACCAAATCCAACTGCTATACCTACTACTCCAAATCCAGCAAGAACAGGACCAACTGGCACTGCTAATTTTGTAAGAATCATAAATACACCAGTTATAATAACTATAATTTGAGCTCCACCAGTGGAAACTTTAGATAGAGTATTTGCTCTTTTTTCTGATTCTTCATGTTCACCATATTCGGATCTACTCATTACAAAAGTATGAACCACTTTTGGAAGTATTCTTTCAATTATTCTTACAAATGCCCATACACCTAAAATTATTAGAATTATTACAATTCCATTAGAAAAAATCCATGGGAAAAAACCGGTAAATACCTCTTGAAAATATGATGAAATAGGAGATACATTAACACCGACTATTGATAGTAATCCTACAGTCATCAATAGTAAGAAGAAAAATAAAACGATAGTATCAAAACCCTTAGAATCCATTAAGGACATGAATATACCTATATCTCTTGTTTCATCTCTATTTTTAAGTCTAGTACTTAAAGTTGATATTCTAGGTCTTGCTAATCGATGAAAAAGGTACCATGAAATTAGCACAAATAATACTAGTATAAGAGCCCATATACCCTCTTTGAAAAACCAAGTATAGAAACTAGAGTAACCTAGATAATTGAGTATTGAATCAATAAAATTATTCATAATAAAAATTAAAGTACTTAAATTATCCAATAATTTATTATTTATTTCCTAGGAATATTAATACGAGCTAATTCAAAAAATCATTAATAGCTAAGTTTGATTTTTTATACTCAGATTGCTTTAGATTACCTAAATTAAAAGGACCATAGGAAACTCTTTTAAGAGAAATCACCTTCAAATCAAGAAATGAAAAAATTTTTCTTATCTCTCGATTTTTACCTTCAACTAATTCCATTTCATAAATAGTTTCTTTATTAGATTTTTTCTTTATTATTTTGATTGATTTATATTGGAAATTTCCAATCTTTATACCTTTTCTTATCTTTATTAGATTTTCATATCCGATTGGTTTATTAATACTTACTAAATATCTACGAATAATAGAATTTTTTGGATGCTCTAAATATCTAGATAATTCACCATCATTAGTGATGAGTAGTAATCCAGAGGTATTTTTATCTAATCTTCCCACTGAAAACATACCTCTTAAAAATTTAGGAAGTTCTGAAAAAATTGTTCGACGATTTTTTTCATCATCTTTTGAAACAATTAGACCAATGGGTTTATGATACAAATAAATTTCCGGAGGCATAATTTTAGGTAATAATTCACCATTTATTGTCACAATATCTTCCAAAGATATATTAATTGCTGGAGATTGAATTAATTCTCCATTTATTCTAACCTTTTTTTGATGAATTAAAGATTCTGCTTTTCTTCTAGAACAATAACCAGATCTTGCAATTATTTTTGCTACTCTGAATTCTGTTTTATTGTTACTATTAATCATACTTAAGAAATATTTAAAAATGGATCAAATTCTAGAAGCTATTTTTACTAACATCTCACTTCGTACTTGGACAATAAGTGCTACTATAATTTTTACTATTTTTTATTATTTTATTTTTATATTGATTATAAAGCTTTATTCTTCTGAAAAGGAAAAGAGAAATGGTATTCATATAATAATAAAAATAACTATCTTCGTAATTTCCTTAATTGGTGCTATCTTAACTCAAGGAGTATTAGCAGATCTTTATTTCTTCAAAGACTGGGAATGCGGGCTTACATCAACCTGTATATAATTTGACGTAAAATTCTTAAGATTTAGTGCAATAATATAAGTAGGAATCAAAATGAATAAATTAAGTGAAAGAATATATAACTATATTAAGAAACGATACATAATAGGTCTTCTATTATTATTCCCTTTAGCTGTTACATATTTTGTTGTTGCGTTTGCATTTAATAGTTTAGATGGAATTTTACAACCATTATTCAGATCTATATTTGGAAGAAATATTCCTGGTGCAAGTTTCATAACATTATTTATACTTGTTTTCCTTGTCGGAGCTTTATCATCAAATAGTATTGTAAAAAAAGTAATTCAGATATTTGAATCTGTGGTTCAGAAACTTCCATTAGTTAATGGTATTTATAGTACTTCAAAGCAGGTTTCTACAGCCTTTACTGGAGGAGATAAAGATCAAGGTGGATTCAATATGGTTTGTGCTATTGAATATCCAAAAGAAAAAGTATGGACTATTGGATTTTTAACAAACACAATAAATTTTGATGGAGAAGACCATGGTTTTGTTTATATGCCATCAACGCCAGTTCCAAACACAGGGTGGTTAGTTGCTGTGCCAAAAGAAAAAATTAAGATTCTAGATCTTTCAGCAGATGAAGCTATGAAAATAATTGTAGCTGGAGGATTGGGAGCATCAAATAAATTAAATTCAAAGAAAATTATTGATGATAAAGAGTGAAGAACAATTTATAGACTTTATTTCTAATAATTTTAACAAAATAAAGAATATTCCCGATTCCTGGATTGGTATTGGTGATGACGCTGCCAGCATAGATTTGAGCAATAAAAATGTAATTTTTTGTTCTGATGCTATGGTTGAAGATGTTCATTTTAGATCAAGTCACGGATACGAATCTGTTGGATGGAAATCTATAGTTTCAAATCAAAGTGACTTAGCAGGGATGGGGGCATTTGCATCAGCTTTTACTATTTCATTAGGTATAAATAGCGATTTTTCTGATAAAGATATAAGCCTTCTATATAAAGGTATGAATGATGCTTGTGAATCGTATGGAGGATATCTTGTAGGGGGCGATGTCGTTAATTCAGAAAAAATTTTTATATCAATCTCAGCTATTGGTGAATTATATAAAAAAAATTCTTTGATGCTAAGAAATAAAGCAAATGTTGGTGATCTAATTGCCGTGACAGGAGAGATTGGTGAAGCCGGTGCTGGGTTTTTTGCATTAGAAAAAGAGTTGAGTAACTATAAAAAACAAAAGGAAAGTTTTCTAAAACCAAAACCAAGAATCCATGAATCTAAAAATGCTATAAAAAATGGAATAATTTGTGGAATGGATTTATCAGATGGATTGCAAAAAGACTTATCGAGAATTAGTAATTCATCTAAAGTATCTATTGAAATTGATTTAGATTCTATCCCATTTGATAAAGAACTAAACAAATTATATAAAAAAGATCTATTTGAGAAATTAATTTCCTCTGGTGAAGATTATCAACTAATATTGATTGGTGATATGGAATCAATTAAAAAAATGAGTATAAAAAACGAAATTACCATTATTGGAAAGGTTGTTAATAATAATACTTCTGAATTAATATTTATGAGTAGTAAAAAAAATATAAAAATTAAATCTAAAGGTTTTGATCATTTTGGAAAATAATAATTACAAAATACCATCATTTGAAAATGAAAAGTTAGAAAAAACTATTATCTCTAATTCAATAGAAGATACAAAAGAATTAGGTTTATCTATTGGAAAAATAATTGATATTGGAGACTCTATACTTTTATCAGGGGATTTAGGTGCTGGTAAAACTGAATTGGTAAGATCCATTGTAGAAGGTTCAGGTAATGATAGCTTTGTGAGAAGTCCTACATTTGTATTAATTAACAACTATTCTGGAGAGAAAAATATCACTCACTGCGATTTCTATAGAATAGATCTAGAAGATCAGGTAGAAGAAATTGGCATAGAAGAGTATTACGAAAATAGCACTGTAATCATCGAATGGGCAGAAAAAATTATAAATAATACAAAAGAAGATTCAATTTTAATAAAAATTCATTTTACAGAAATAGATAACCAAAGAAAATTTATGTTATATTCTACTGGTTACTATTCTAAAAAATTTATAGAAAAAATAAAATGAACCATTTATTTATTGATACCTCCAACTCATATTGTTCAATCAATCTATGTATTAAGGATGATTTAGTTTTTACTAAATTTTGGGAAAGTAATAATAATCATTCTGAAGAACTTTATGCAAATTTTATAAAAGTTACTAAATACTTATCTCAAGTTGATTATGTAGGGGTATTAACAGGTCCAGGAGGATTTAATTCCATAAGAATAGGCATTTCATTTGCTATGTCTATAATTTTATCTAAGAACATTAAGATTTTAGGAATTCCTACTCATTTGGTTCAAGCAATTGAGCATATTGAATCTAAAAAAAATATAACTTCGGTAATAAACTGTGGAAAAAACTTAACAAGTTGGGCAAAATTTAAAAATGGTGAAATAGAACCTGAAATGATAGGAATAGAAAAAGTAAATTCTTTCGAAGGTAACCAATTTTGTGGAGAGACAAAAAGTATCACGGAAAACCCAAAAAATTATAAAAAAATTCTTAAGACTGCAGAGATGATAATAGAAAAAAATGGTTTTAATAAACCTGATGAGATTCTTCCTATTTATTCAAAAAAACCATCTATTAGTAAACCTAAAGAAGCATATAGAATTTTTGAAGAAAAAGGAGAATAAATTGGAAAGAACATTAATTCTGGTAAAACCAGATGGAGTACAAAGATCTTTATCGGGAGAAATAATATCAAGATTAGAAAGATCTGGATTAAAGATAACGGGTATGAAACTTTTGCATGTTAATGAAGATTTAGCTAAAAAACATTATGCTGAGCATGAAGATAAACCATTCTTTGGTGATTTAGTAGAATATATTTGCTCTGCTCCAATAATTGCCTTAGCATTTTCAGGACCTAATGCTGTTGAAAAATCAAGAAAATTAATTGGAAAAACTAATCCTCTTGAATCCGAACCAGGAACTATTAGAGGTGATTTTGGTTTAGAGATTTCTAGAAATTTAATTCATGGTTCTGCATCGATTGAAGATGCTAAAAGAGAAGTTTCAATTTTCTTTAATGATTCAGAAATAATTGATTACGAAAAGTCATCGGATAGCTGGATTTTAGAATTATAAAATATTTAATATCTCATAAGAATCTGACCAAAGACCTTCAAGATCATAGTTATTTCTTTGATCTTCAAGAAATAAATGTATAACCAAACCAGGATAATCAAGTAAAACCCAACCACCATTTGAAAGACCTTCTTTGTGATTGATTTTTATTTTAAGATCTTTTAAATGTTTAGTAATCGTGTTACCCGATGATTCGAGATGTTGACTGGTCAAACCTGTAGCAATAATAAAATAATTAAAATATTCAGATTGCTTAGAGACATCAAGAACAATTATATTTGAAAGAAGATTATCACTCATAACTTCAGCAGTTTGAACTACCACTTTAGAAAATTCTTTCGTGTTTATAATAAGATCCTTTGATATAATTTGCTTGTTGTAATAATTATATTTTAGTTTAAATTAAAAAAAAAAATATATATGAAAAATATAAAAAATAGAGTTTTAGTTGCTATGTCTGGTGGAGTCGATTCTTCAGTTGCAGCAGTTTTGCTTCACGAACAAGGATACGAAGTCATTGGAATAACTATGAGATTATTTGATAATCCATTCAAAAACTCTAATGTCTTAAATAAATCCTGCTGCTCACTTGATGACGTAAATGATGCTAGAAAAACATGTAGTGTTATTGGAGCTAGACACTATTACATTAATATGGTGGATCAGTTTAAAGATAAGGTAATGAATAAATTTATAGGAGAATATCAAAAAGGCAGAACTCCTCATCCCTGTTTATCATGTAATCATAGTTTAAAATTTGACTCCTTATTTAGAAAAGCTGATGAACTTGGGTGTAAGTTTATAGCAACAGGTCATCATGCAAAAATTAAACTAATAAATAATGAATATAAAGTAGAAAAAGCTAAAGATCACGGCAAAGATCAATCATATGTACTTTTTACCTTGAATCAAGAAAAACTAAAAAGACTTCAATTCCCAGTTGGTCATTACTCTAAAGAAGAAATTAGAAATATTGCAAAAAAATATGAACTTTCTCATGCTGATAAGCCTGATTCACAAGATATTTGCTTTATTCCTAAAGGAAATTATAGAGATTTTTTAAAAGGTAAAGTAAAACCTATCAAAGGTTCCCTAATTGATGAAAGTGGTAATAAACTCAAGGAGCATGAAGGAATACATAATTTCACAATCGGGCAAAGAAAAGGTATCGAGATAGGCGGGCTCAATAAAAAAGTATATGTAAAGGAAATAAATAATAAATCAGGTGATGTTACTATTTCTGAAAATGAAAGTTTATTTGAAAAGAGTTTGATAGCAGACCAAGTAAACTGGGCAAATGGATTCACTCCTGAGAACAACTTAAAAGTCAAAGCCAAAATAAGATATAACGCTATTGAAAAAGAGGCTATATTAAATCTTATTGATGAAGATCAAATTTCTATAACCTTTTACGACCCCGTAAGAGCTATTACTCCTGGACAACCAGTCGTTTTATATAAAGAAGACTCAGTTTTAGGTGGAGGAATAATCAAAGAGACAGTCTCAATCAAAGAAAAATCAAATGTCTAATTTAGATTTTGAAGCGGATCTTTGGAATAAAAATTATAATTACATTTGCGGTATTGATGAGGTAGGTAGAGGTTGCTTGGCAGGTCCTGTTTATTCTGGAGCTGTAATTTTGGATAAAAATAAAAGTTTTGAGGATCCTTTTTTCGAAAAAATCAATGACTCTAAAAAAGTTTCTACAAAAGTTAGAGAAAATCTTGTTGATTATATAAAAGAAATTTCTATATCCACTGCTATAGGTCTTTGCACTGCTGAAGAAATAGATGAGATAGGTATTCAAAATTCGGTTAAATTATCAATGAAGAGAGCTTTAAATAATCTAAGTATAAAACCAGATTATTTATTAATTGATAGTTTATCTATAGATTCTAAGATTCCACAAAAAAATATTATTAAAGGTGACCAAGCCTCTAAATCAATATCTTCAGCGTCAATAATAGCAAAGGTGAGTAGAGACAATTATATGATTGATGAACTTTCAAATGTATATCCTAATTATTCATTTGAAAAAAATAAAGGTTATGGCACAAAAGTTCATATGGAGGCTATAAAGAATTATGGAATCACAAATGTACATAGAAAATCTTTTGAACCAATAAAAAGTATGATCTCGGAGAATTAAATGAAAAGTATTGAAGGTATATATGTAATTATTGATCCTGAATTCATCAATAATGAAGATCCAATAGAGATGACTAAAAAAGTCTTAGCAGGAGGAGCAAAGGTAATTCAGCTAAGAAATAAAATCGCATCAACTCTAGAAACAATTAAATGGGGTATAGAAATATCAAATTTATGTAATGAATACGAGGCTATTTCAATCATTAATGACAGAGTAGATATAGCATGCATATCTAATTCAGATGGAGTCCATTTAGGCCAAAAAGATATACATCCTGACCTAGTAAAACAAATTACTCATAAAAACCTTCAAATTGGTACTTCGAATGCAATAATTTCTGAAGTAGAAGAATCTGAAAAAAATAGTTCTACTTATATAGCTATTGGAAGTATTTTTCCAACAACAACTAAGTCCGATACAAGACCTGCTAGTCTACAATTATTGGTTGATGCAAAAAAAGTGTGTAAGAAACCTATTGTAGCTATTGGAGGAATAAATCAACAAAATATAGAGAGTACTATTGAGACTGGCGTGGACTCTGTTTGCATTGCAACTGCAATAACTTTATCTAAAGATCCTGAAAAAACGACTAAATCATTATCTAAATACTTTGATATTTAATAGGGAAATTATATATTAGAACAGTATTAAATTTTTCACTCGGAGGGAAAAAATATGTCTGAAATTTTATATGGTGTTATTGCAGCAGTAGTTTCTTTGCTCACAGCAGGAATTTTATTTTTGAGAGTTCAAAGAATTAATGTTGTTAATGAGGATGTTAAGAATATAGGAGATCTTATCAAGGAAGGTGCAATGGCTTTCTTGAAAAGAGAATATACTGTTCTATCTATGTTTGTTATAGCAGTATTTGTAATATTAGTTGTGTTTATAGATTTAGATATATTTGGAATAATTGGTACAAGCCAAGGTAATATAAATATGTCGATTTCTTACCTAATTGGTGCTGCTGGGTCTGCTTTGGCAGGATACTTTGGAATGGCTGCTGCTGTAAGAGGAAACTCTAGAACTACGGAAGCTTCCCAAAAAAGCCTAAATAATGGATTAAGAGTTGCCTTTAGTACAGGTGCAGTTCCTGGATTTGCAGTTGTTGGTATAGGTCTTCTTGGAGTATCAGTTTTATATTTAGTTTTTGAAAGTGCTACAGTAATAGCTGGTTTTGGTTTTGGAGCTAGCTCTGTTGGCTTATTTGCCAGAGTGGCTGGGGGTGTATATACAAAAGCTGCTGATGTTGGAGCTGATCTTGTTGGAAAAGTAGAAGCCGGCCTTCCTGAGGATGATCCTAGAAATCCAGCTACAATCGCTGATAATGTAGGTGATATGGTTGGAGATACTGCTGGTATGAGTGCTGATCTTTTTGAATCCTATGCAGGATCTCTTATTGCTACAATCGCTCTTGCGGTCGCTGCTACAAAAAGCATAAGTAGTGATTTGGTGATCCTTCCAATTATAGTTTCAAGTATTGGAGTAATTGCATCAATAATAGGAACATTCCTGGTTAGAACAAAAGAAGGTGCTTCAATGAATAATCTTCTATGGAGTTTCAGAATTGGAATTTTTGGAGCAACTATATTAGGTTTAATTGGTGCTGGAGTTTATATAAGCGCTAAAGGAATGGATTTTAATCTTCTATGGGTGATATTGTTCGGTAATCTACTTGGAATAATTGTAGGGACAGCAACAGAATATTTTACTTCATATGAATATAAGCCTGTTAAATGGATGGCATCACAATCAGAAACAGGTGCCGCCTCTGTAATCATTGCTGGTATTGCTGTTGGATTATATTCAACCGTTATACCTGCCATAACAATTGCTGCAGGAATATTAATTTCTTTCACTCTTGCAGGTGGTACAGTAGACGATCCTATAATGGGACTTTATGGTATTGCATTAGCTTCAGTAGGAATGCTTAGCACACTTGCTATAACATTGAGTACTGATAGTTTTGGACCTGTGAGTGATAATGCTGGTGGTATTGCAGAACAAGCTGGTTTAGACCCTCAAGTAAGGGAAAGAACCGATGCTTTAGATAGTTTAGGTAACACTACTGCTGCTACTGGAAAAGGTATATCAGTTACTAGTGCTGTCCTAACTTCACTTGCTCTTCTAGCTACATATGCAACAGTTGCTGGTATTGATTCATTGAATTTACTAAATCCAAAAATTTTAGTTGGAGCTATTATAGGTGGTTTATTGCCATTTATTTTTGCTGGATTAACTATGGCTGCAGTAGGTAGAGCTGCTGGAGCAATGATAGAAGAAGTTAGACGTCAATTTAGAGAAATCAAAGGACTTAAAGAAGGTAAAAAAGGTGTAAAACCTGATGTAGCAAAGGCTGTTGAAATTTCAACCAATGGTGCATTAAAAGAAATGATAGTTCCGGGAACATTAGCAATACTTGCTCCAATCGCTGTAGGAATTATTCCATTCCTTGGGCCTGAAGCTTTAGGAAGTATGCTTGCAGGATCTATTATTTCTGGATTTTTACTTGCTATTTTTCTAAATAACTTTGGTGGTGCTGCTGACAACGCAAAAAAATATATCGAGTTAGGTAACCATGGTGGTAAAGGATCTGATGCTCATGAAGCAGGTGTCATAGGAGACACTGTCGGAGATCCAACTAAAGATACTAGTGGGCCAGCTCTTAACATTTTGTTAAAGCTAATGGCGATGGTATCAATAGTTTTTGGTCCTCTATTTTTAGGGATAGGTGGATAGATTATTTTCATAGAATATTGGATAAATCTCTTCAGATAATATAGTATTTTCTGAAGAGATTAAATCTATATATCTTTGGAGAGAATAATATACTAGACATCTTAATAAAAAACGGAAGTGTATTTTCAGGAAATAACAATGAACCTGAATCTAATAATATTGGAATAAAAAATTCAAAAATAGATTTTATTGGAAAAGAGTCCCCAGAATCTAAAAAAGTTATTGATGCAAAAGATTACATTGTTACACCTGGTTTCATAGATATTCACACACATAGTGATATCTCATTTTTAGTTGATCCTGAGGCCGATAGTAAGCTGACTCAAGGAGTAACTTTTGAATTTCTTGGAAACTGTGGAATGAGTTTTTGTGCTCCATTGAATAGTGCTTCAAAGCAAACATTGTCAGATAGATTATCTAAATATGATTCTGACGTTAAGATTGATTGGAATGATTTTACTGATTGGTTAAACAAAATAGAAAGAAATATTCCATCAATTAATCTCGCAGCTCAATTAGGCCATGGAGTTCTTAGATCTTATGTAATGGGAATGAAAGCTGTCTCCGCAACACCAGAAGATATAGAAGCTATGAGGAATATTGTTCGCTCTTCGATAGATCAAGGAGTTTTAGGATTTTCAACAGGTCTATGGTATGCTCCGGGATCATATTCTCATACAGAAGAAATTGTCGAAATAACTAAAGTAGTTGCAGAGCACGATTTGTTATATTCAAGCCATATTAGGTCTGAGAGCGATGATGCTTCTGGGCTTTTCCCTGCTCATGCAGAAGCTATAGAAATTGGAAGAAGAACAGGAGCTAAAATTCAAATTAGTCATGTTAAGAGTGTTGGCCCTCAGTTTTGGGGTAGAGGCAACGAACTTTTAGAAGGAATGTATAAAGCAAGAGAAGAAGGGATAGATGTAGCAGGAGACCAATATCCTTATGAATGGTCTAGTACTCCTACTAGTGGATGTATGTTTCCTAGATGGAGCCTTGAGGGAGGAAGAGAAAAGACTCTTGAGAGGTTAAAGGATAAAAATATTAGAGAGGCTATAAAATCTGAAACTATAAATTATATAAATAGATTTCACGGTTCAGCAGGTTGTATTTTAGCTGAATTTTCAAATGATAAAAAACTTGAAGGACTTAATTTATCTGAAATTTCTGAAGAATTTTCATGTTCACCTGAAGAAGCTGCTATGAGACTTTATGAAATTTCTGAAGGTTCATTCGTACTTCATTCTATGGAAGAACAAGACGTAGATACGATAGGAATGTCTGACATAATTGCAGTTGCTTCAGACGGTAATTCACTTAGAAACATAGGACCTCTTAGTAATGGAAAGCCACATCCAAGAAGTTATGGAACAAACACAAGATTTATAGAAGATATGGTAGTAAATAAAAAGAAAGTTTCAATTTCAAATGCTATTTATCGAATGACTAGCCTTCCAGCAAGCAGAATAGGATTAAAAAATAGAGGTGAAATAAAAAAAGGATATTTTGCAGATATTAATATTTTCAAACCCGAAGAGTTAAAAGAAAAGGCTACTTATGTAGATCCACATCAATATTCTACTGGTATGAAATGGGTTTTAGTAAACGGAAAAATTGCACTAAAAGATGGGAAAAAAATTGAAGGCAGATTTGGAAAAGTTGTCAGATCAAAAGAGGGATAATATTATGAAAAACTTAGAATTTTTTAACAGAAACCAAGCAAGAGATTTTATTAATAAAAATAAACCAATGGCTATTATTCCCACAGGCTCTGTAGAGCAACACTTAAATCATTTATTTATAGGTATGGATATAAATTCAGCGACAGGAATAGCACAAGATCTTGCTGAAAAATTCTCTGATGATGTTATATTTTATAGACCTCTAAATGCTGGAATAGCAGAGCATCATATGGCATTTCCTGGAACTATGACTCTAAGAGTTAACACATTTATAGGAGTTCTTACAGATATAGTTGAAAGCTTGATAAGAGGTGGTGTAAAAAAGATTCTTTTTATAAATGGTCATGGAGGGAATGTAGAACCAATGGCAACTGCGATGAGAAATATATCTTTACAAATGAAAGGAATTCATGAAGGAATTGATACTACAGAAGTAAGAACTCATTATGATTATGAAGAACTTCTTAATAAAGATTCAGAAATTGATATTAGATATACAAGTTATTGGGAAACTCATGATGAAGATTTCATAAAAAATATAATTGATGACGACGTATGGCCTGGTCATGCTGGTGAATATGAAACCTCAGTTGCATTGTATATGTTTCCAGATTTAGTTGATAAAGATGCAATTAAAAATGATCCCTTAGGAACATCTACAAATGCTTCAAAAGAAAAGGGCGAACAAATTTATATTGACATAATCAATCAATATTCCAAAATAATTAAAGAAATGTTGCAATAAAAATCTATAAAATGTAGATCGTTATTCATATAACTATAAATTTTTTTGAATATCTGAAATTATTTTCATAAGTTCGAAAGGGGTAATATTTATCAGATCAAGATCTTTTATTTGTTTAGACACATCTGATATATTTTCCTCAAAAAGTAGAGGCTGAAAGGAATTATTACTATATTTTGGATTTTCAAATTCTCCTAGTAAAATTTTAGCTTTTAATAAAACTTCCATAGGGATACCTGCAATTTCTGCAACATTTATTCCATAAGATTTTTCTGCAGAACCTTCAATTATTCTGTGTAAGAAATTTATAGAATTATTTTCTTCGTGTACAGCTACTTGAAGATTAATAATATTTGGATAAGTTTCAGGCAGTTTTGTTAATTCATGGAAATGAGTAGCAAATAAAGTTCTAAATTTCTTCTCTTCTTTGGTGTTTATATATTCTAAAATTGACCAAGCTATAGATAAACCATCATATGTACTAGTGCCTCTTCCTATCTCATCTAGAACAGCAAAAGATTTATTAGTAGATTGAGCAAGTATTCTAGATGTTTCCTCCATCTCTATAAGAAAAGTAGATTTACCTGTATGAATATCATCTGTAAGACCTGTCCTTGTAAAAATCCTGTCAACTATACCAATTTCACATTTACTAGCTGGCACAAAAGATCCTACCTGACTAAGAATAACTATAATTGCCATAGTTCTTAGGTAAGTAGACTTACCGGACATATTTGGACCAGTTATAATCGCTGTATTTGTTTTATTTGAAAAATTTAAGTCGTTTGGAACAAACTTACCAAAACCTAAAGTTTTATCTATAACTGGATGTAATGCATCTCTAATATCAAATTTATTATCATCAGATAAAACTGGTTTTATCCATTTGTTATTATTTGCAATTTTAAACATAGAGTAAATAGTATCTATATTTGATATATCTTTGCTCATATTTAATATTTCATCTTTGTAGATAGTAATTTCTTCACAAATTTGATTAAAAATCATCGTTTCTAAAGAGTCTATTTTTTCACCAGCTGTTAATATCTTTTCTTCAAGAATTTTCAATTCATTAGTGTAGTATCTTTCAGAATTTGCTAGAGTTTGTCTTCTTATGAAGTAATCTGGTACTAAATCTAAGTGTGATTTAGTTACCTCAAAATAGTATCCAAAAACACGATTAAAACTTATTTTTAAGTTATTAATTCCTGTTTTATTTTTTTCATTATTTTCAAGTTCTAATATAGATGTATTTGATTCAAACTTTAGTTTCTTAATCTCATCTAAATCTTTATTAAAGCCTTCTCTTATTGGCAGCTGTGTTTGAATTTCAGACAATTTATCAGTATCCAATGCAAAGTTAAGATATTTTGATAATTTTTTAATTAAGACTTGATTTGAGTCAAATATAAACTTTTTTGAAGTGAATAATTTTTTCACCAAAGGTAATTGATTTAATGATTCATAGATTGAAATTATATCTCTATAGTTAGCTGATTTATTCTCAACGCGATTTATTATTCTCTCAATATCACTAATTTTTCTTAAAATATCATCAAGTTCTAAAAGATTATCTTTATTTTCATCTATCCATTCAATTTGAGAATGTCGTTTTTCTAATTTACTAATGTTCTGTGATGGACTTATCAGCCAATTTCTAAGTAATCTACTTCCCATTGCAGTATTTGTCTGATCCATGAAATAAAATAAAGTATTTTGGTCATTACCAGAAAAGGATTTTACTATTTCCAAATCTCTTAAAGTTACATAATCAAGGATTAAGTCATTAGATCTATCAATGCTGTTAATTGTTTGGTGATTTTTTGAAAAGTTTTTTTGATTAGAATCAATAAAATCTAAAATTATACCTAGGGACATAAGCAATGATTTTCTATTTGATAACCCTATTTGGGTTATATCCTCTATTTCAAAATGGGAGTTTATAATTCTTTTAGCAAGACCTAAATTTTTAATTTCTCCATCATATTCTCTAAGAAGATACTCATCAAAAAATTCATTTATGATTTCATTATTTTCTTTAACATAAAGTATTTCTTTGGGATTTAATCTTTCTATTTCGTTTTGAAGGTTTTGATTGTCAGTAGCGTATGTTTCAAATCGTCCTGTAGAAATATCTAAAGCACAAATATCTATTTGATTTTTATCTTCATAGATACTGACTAAAAAATTATTATCATTAGAATCCAAAAGATTTTCATCTGTTACGGTTCCTGGGGTTATTACTCTGGTAACTGCTCTATCTACAATTCCCTTCGATTCTTTGGGGTCAGAAGTTTGTTCTGCTATAGCAATCTTTAATCCTGAATCTACTAATTTTTTTAAATTATTATCAAGAGAATGATATGGGATACCTGCAAGTGGAACCTTTTTTTTATCTCCAACATCTCTAGCAGTTAGCGCTATATTCAAGATTGAAGACAGTTTTTTTGCATCTTCATCAAATGTTTCGTAAAAATCACCCATTCTGAAAAGCAAAAGACAATCATCATATTTATTTTTTATATCTAGATATTGTCTCCTGCCTGGGGACATTTTAATTGAGCTATTCTTTTTTGTAGTCATAAAATATTAATAATCTATGGTAACACTATCACTAGACACCCATCTGAGTCTATTTATGGTTACATCTCTAGGTAGATCTACAATAAGATATCCAACAACCTGAGTGCCTTGAACTAATGTTATATCACCCCACAGAGGAACAAAATCTTTAACTTCATGATCTTTTATAATATTTGATACTTCTTTTGCTCGAATAATCGTATTTGAGGGATAATAAGTTTTACCATTAGAAGATAATAATTCCGCACACTTTTCATCTATATTTAGAGTGATTGTATTAGCTGTTTCATTAATAACTTCTAGCTTAACTAACCCAATGTGTCTTTCATTATCTATTGAATCAATTTCCCAATTTAGAAGCTTATTGGTAACTGCATCAGGACCATCATAATGAACTTTATTTTGATAGATAGGCTTTTCACTTTTTATCCAAAGTACTTTTCCTGATTTATAAAGTGGATCTACGTTATCAGAATTTAAGAATACCCAAGGAATTACAATTATTGCCAAAAGAACAGAAAATAAAGTCGTAAACATCAAAACTATTGGCCTTTTGGACTTTGGAAACTTAGTTATTCTTCTTGTTAGGATATTATTTTCAGAATCTATCTCAACATATTCTTCGCCTAATTCATCAAAACCATTTATAGAATAATCAAAATAAAATCTTGATACTTCATTACTTTTTTCAATTCTATTTACAGAATATTTCTTGTTCTTATCCTTAAAATCAGGTCCATATTCATAATCATTTTCAATTAAGTGATTATAAGAAATATCAATCTGTTCTTTGTAATCATTAAATTCTTTATAATCTAGTGTGAATTTATCTTTTTGTTTACTCATAGTTATGAAGTTAAATCTTTATATATTTCTAAGAGGCTATTAGCTATATACTCAACTTCTTCAAATGTGTTATCTCTTCCAAAAGAAATCCTAACTGAACCCATAGCTAAATTTTCTTCAACATTTTTGGCTAGCAAAACATGAGAAGGTTCTACTGAAGCAGTTGAACATGCTGAACCACTAGATGCCATTATACCCTTAAAATCTAATGAAATTAATATTGGTTCTCCCTGAATATTAGGAATTGAAAAGTTCAAAATATTAGGTAATCCTGAGCTTGAACTGTGTATTACAAGGTCAGGTAGAATTTCACTTAATTTCTTTATCAACGTATTTCTTAATTTATCAGTATGAGAATAAAAATTTTCTCGATTATTTTCGGCTATTTCAATAGCTTTTCCTAGTCCAACAATACTTGGAACATTTTCAGTACCTGATCTATTTTGCCGCTCTTGGCCTCCACCATCTAGAAGAGGTTCCAAGAAAAGATCTTCTTTTACATAAAGAGCTCCTACGCCTTTAGGTCCATTAAATTTGTGTCCAGATATTGATAAAAGATCTAAATCAAGATCAACTACATCAATTTTTATCTTTCCTATTGCTTGAACTGCATCAGTATGAAAAATTATTTTTTTACCAAATTCATTTTCTTTCTTTCTTACAATTTCTACTAATTCTTTTATATTTTGAACTGATCCTATTTCGTTATTAGCAAAAATTATTGACACTAATTTTGTTTTTTTAGAAATTAAGTTTTCAAATTCTTTAACTTTTATTTGACCATTATCATCAACATTACAATAAATGGTTTTATATCCAATATTAGCTAATTGTTCAGAGGGATGAATAATAGCATGATGCTCTATTGAAGAAATAATAATTTCATCTTGATCATTCTCTATTCGAGGCTTACAAAATCCCTTTAAGGCCAAATTATTTGATTCTGTTCCTCCGCTTGTAAAAATAATCTCAGAGGCCTTAGAATTAATAACAGATGCTACTTTGTCTCTAGCAAATTCTATAGCTGCTTTAGATTCTTGACTTAACATATATAAGCCAGAAGGATTCCCATAATTTTTTGTAAAAAATGGTAGCATTTCATTCAGTACTTCTTCTGAAACTGGAGTAGTAGCTGCATTATCAACGTATATTTCATTTAAATCTAAACTCATAAAATTAATTATAAATTACATTATAAAAATAAGGTGTAAATTTACAATTTTCGGTAAACTAGTAAGAATAAAAATTAGCATTAAGAGAAAAGATTATTGATAAGAGTTGAACATTTCTATAAAAATTATGGCCCCTACCCTGCTGTAATAGATGTATCTTTTGAAGTTCTAAAGGGTGAGATTGTCGGATTTCTTGGTCCTAATGGTGCAGGTAAGACAACTACAATGAGAACTATTACTGGATATCTTCCTCCAACTTCTGGAAATATAACAGTAAGCGGATATGACTCTCTTAAGTATTCACTTGAAGCAAGGAGACACATAGGTTATTTACCTGAAACAGTTCCTTTATATTTAGACATGACTGTAAGTGATTACTTAAGTTTCATGGGTAAAATCAGAGGAATGAATCAAAAATGGATAGATGAAAGAATAAATAAAGTCATAGATCATGTGAAATTGGGTGATTACAGAAATACACATATAGGGAAATTATCAAAAGGTTACAGGCAAAGAACAGGCATAGCTCAAGCTATTTTGCACGAACCTGACGTTTTAATCATGGATGAACCAACAATAGGAATTGATCCAATTCAAGTTGTAGAAACTAGAGAATTAATTAGTGAATTAGGAGAATCACATACACTATTAATTTCTTCTCATATACTTCCGGAAGTTTCGGCAATTTGTCCAAGAGTGTTAGTTATTTCTGACGGAAGAATAGTAGCTGATGATAAACCAAATAATCTCTCTCAAAGATTATCAGGAACAGAAAGAATTGAATTAGGTGTTTCAGGTACTAAGCCTTCAGAAGTAATTTCTAAAATTAGAGATATAGATTCCGTAATTGATGTAAGATCAGACTCTAGAGCAGAGCAATTAGATCAAGCAAAAAAAGAAAATTATTACCCAATAATAGTTGATGCTAAAACTAATGAAAATTCCTCTGAAAAAATTGCTAAAGTTATTGTTGACAGTGGTTGGGGATTAAGAAATTTAACACCTTTACCCATGACATTGGAAGAAATATTCTTACAGCTTACACAAGAAAATTAATATATGAAAAATATCTTTATAATTTTATCTAAAGAAATAAAAACTTATTTTGCTTCTCCTATGGCATATATAGTTGCTGCTGCATATTTAGCAATTACTGGTTTTTTCTTTGTAGCTTCTGTTTCTGATGCTTTCTCAGAAGCAACTATTAGAGGTTATCTAGCTGGTGCCACATTTTTTATGATATTTATGTCCCCAGCAATAACAATGAGGCTTATAGCTGAAGAACAAAAACTTGGAACATTAGAGCTTCTCTTAACATCTCCTGTTAAGGAAGCTGAGGTTGTAATTGGAAAATTTCTTGCTTCTTTGGTAACTGTGTGTGTAATGATATTTTTATCGATGTATTTTGTAATTCTGCTTTACATATTTGGTGATCCTGACTCAGGACCATTATTTAATGGAATATTTGGACTAATCTTATATTCATCATCAACTCTTGCTATAGGTCTTTTCGCATCTTCTCTATCTCCAAATCAAATAGTTGGTCTTATAGTTGGATCGGGAATATTAACAAGCTTGACAATAATTGATTTTATTTCAACAAGAGTTTCTGGAATTGGTAGCGATATACTAAGTTTTTTACAATTAGGTGCTTCTTTTTCAGTATTCGATTTAGGATCATTAGGTGTTTCTGAAAGTGGTCATTTTGCTGATTTTTCAAGAGGTATATTTTCTTTAATCGATGTTATTTTTTATCTTTCAGTTACAATTGTTTTTCTACTCCTAACGATAATAATCTTAGAATCAAGAAGGTGGAGATAAGATGAGTATAAATAAAGATAAAAGACCTTCAATAGAATCTACAAAATTTAGTCCCACTAAATTTATAACAGACTTAAGAAAAAATATGAAATCCTTGAGACAAGGACTACTATTAGCTTCTATATCTTCATTTTTTCTTGGATTTATTGTGTGGGTTTTCTTTAGAGACCTTTCATCAATAGGTGTATGGATTATGCTAATTGGAATAATTATTCTATTTATAATTGGTTTGATTTCTATAAGAAATATTTTTACTTTTATTTTTGGTAGAAGAGGTAGATATGGTATTAATACCTCAATAATATTTATAACTTCCTTAACTCTCATAATAGTTTTAAATTCATTGTTATTTTGGCTATCAGGTAGGCCTGACTCACCAGATTGGTTGAGAATAGATACTACTGCTACAAAGCAATTTATATTAGAAGATCAAGCAGTTAAAGTTATTGGTAATCTTAATGAAGATGTTAAGATTAACGTTTTCATGGCAACAAATACACCTTCTAAGGCTGCTAATTGGAGAGCGACAGAAGACTTACTTCTTGAATTTAAGAGAAGATCAAAAAAGGTAAATCTGAGTTACGAAAGAATTGATCCTGAATTAGATCCAAATACACCTGCAAAATATGGTGTAAATATTTTCCCCTCAATTGTAGTTGAAGCTCTTGATTCAAGGAGAACTCAAATTATTCCTGGAAGAAATACAAGCATTTCAGACTCTGTATTTACAGAACAAGATATAATAACGGGACTTCTTATTGTAAATCAATTAAAACAAAAAGAGGTTATATTTCTTACAGGACATGGAGAGAGAGACATAACTGATCTCAATCCTAACTCTTCAGGAATGGGATTAGTTTATTCTGATTTATTAGCGCAAAATTATAAAGTTTTATCTGCTACCTCTCAAGAATTAGCAATTTTGTTATCTGAAAATAATATTCCTGCTGTACTTGTAATTGCTGGAGCAGAGTCAAATATTTCTGTACAAGAGTCAGCTATTATCTCGGAATATTTATGGAAAGGAGGAGCTTTATTATTAATGATTGAACCTGAAATTACCCCAGATGGAATAAAAGCATTCCTTTCTAAATATGGTATTGCTGTTGGAGAAGGAACAATATTTGATATGGCAAGCTTTGTTGCTCCTAAGCCAAATTATCTACAAATTAAAAAAACAAATGGTCAAATTCCTCCTCATGAAATAACTAGTGATTTTGATGTACTATATTTTCCTGGTTCAGCCTTTTTAGGTTCTACAATAAGTCCTGATACAGTTCCTGTTTCAGATAATGGTGAACCTTATATAAAACATATTCCTCTTGCGTTTACAACTTTAGAAAGTTGGTCACAAAAAACTAGTGATACAGAAGATATCACTTATGATTCTTCATTGGATGTAATGGGACCATTTCCAACAATTTTAGCTGTAGAATCAATATCTGAACTAGGAAAATTCCCTACTGAAAAAGAAGATGGTACCTTAGCCCAAACTTCTTTAGTGGTTATAGGTGATACGGATTTTGCATCAAATAAGTATGCGGGGTCAGCTATGAATAGTGATTTACTCATAAATAGTATCAACTGGCTAGCAAAAGATTATGAGTTAATCACTATAAGACCTAAAACTCAGTCATTTAGAGAGTTAGTCCTCACTTCAAGTGAAAGAGACTTCATAAGATGGAGTGGATGGCTATTGATGCCTTCATTGATTGGTATAGGTGGAATTATTAGTTGGTGGCGAAGAAGATAAAATGAATCTACGTATCTCATTAGTATTAATAACAATACTCGCTTGGGTTTCAATATTTGGTGTTCTTATATACAAGTCTGATATAGGAGAAGAAAAAGATGTTCAAGAAAGTTCTTTTTTTTATCGAATATCTTCTCAAGATATAACTAATATATCGATAACTCATAATACAAAAACTTTTAGCTGGTATTTAGGAGCCGATAGAGTTTGGTATTTTGATGATATGAATAATGTTCCTACTGACAACTATAGGTGGGGTGGAATAATTGATCTTTTAGCTGGACCAAAACTTTATAGAACGATATCTGAAAATATTGAAGATAAATCAAAATATGGATTAGAAAATCCACAAACTGAAATTTCCATATATCTTAATAATGGAGATAAGAGAACTTTATATATAGGTAATGAAACACCTGATAACCAAAATAATTACGCTTATCTAGAAGGTGTAGATAAATTAGTTATGTTAGATGCTACTTGGAAAGGGGTTTTGATAAGACTTGTGAATGAACCACCTTATCCTAAATGGATGTCAAAATTAATACCCGAAGAAGCAATTGAAATAGTGGTGATAAAAAACTCCGAAATTTATAAAGCCTTTGCAAAAAATAATGAGGGTTGGCATGAATGTATAGTTCCTATTACCTCAACACCATGTAATGGAGATAAACAAACTGAATATATGTACATAGAAAACTTTTTAGAAGAGTATTCAAATATAGAAATACTAGGAGCAGTAAAATTAAATTTAATGTTTGAAGAAGACTATAAACAATATGGTTTAGGTCTAAATGCCCCGTATATTGACATTAAAACTATTTCTAGGGATGAGGCAGGAACAAACACAATTTATAATACTTCTATTAGTATAGGAAAATTAAGTGAAGATCAGAGTGGTTATTTCTCAGTGGTAAAAGAAACTAAAGATGTTGTACTCACTGAAAGATATTGGACAGAAAAAGTATTAAGACTTTTTGATTAAGTTGTTAAGTTTTTATATAGTTCAGGAAGCCTCGCTGGTAACATTGAAATATCAGACAAAACTTCATAAGAAAAATCATCCATCATAGTTTTCAAGTAATCATGTCCAGATTTGTCTACAGTCAAACAGAAAGGAGTAATTCCCTGCTGTCTCGCTTCAATCAATGCTTGCCTTGTGTCATATACTGCGTATTCTTTTTCTACACCTTCTCTTGAATAACCTCTATCTTGAGGTCTTCCATCAGTAATTAGGAAAATGAATCTAGATCTTGCCTCATGATTTGCTAACTTTGTTATAGTATGTCTTATAGCTGGACCCATTCTTGTAGCATGAAGTGGAGCTACTCTGTCTATTCTCCCAGATATCGAATCATTAAATTTTTCATCTAAATCCTTAATAGTATAAAATTCTACATTTTCTCTGCCATACCCTGAAAATCCATAGATACCATAATCATCACCGAGCATCTCTAGAGAATTTACCATTAATACAATTCCTTCTTTTTCTACGTCTACAATTCTTTTATATGACCTTCTAAGACCTTCTGCTCTTCTAGATCTTAGCCATATCATGTATTCAACAGGATCATCAGGAGCTCCCCAATCATCATTATTTGATTTGGAATTATCATCAATAGCCTCAGCTGTTGATGCTGACATATCTATTAACATAGCTACTGCAACAGATCTTTCAGTTTTGTTTCTTCTCCAGTAAATTTTTTCATCTGGAGTTACTCCAGATCTAAGATCAATTAAGGCTTCTATACCTGCATCTAAATCAGCTTCTTCTCCATCTTCTAGTCGTTTTTGTTTTCTGTACTGTTCAGGAACAAAAAGTTCAAATTGTTTTTTTATTTGATAAACCAAAGAAGAATTATCTGTTAATGTATCTTTATAAAAATTTGCCTCTCCATCAGGTAGTTTTTTTTCATGAAGCAAACACCAATTAGGCTTATACTCTACATCCCTAAAGTCCCATTCTGGATATGTATAAGTATCTGGTTCTTTTGCTTCTAATGGGCCACCCTCTTCATCGATATGCATTGGCTCACCGCCAGTAAATGATGAGTTATCTAGATCTCTATTCTTTAATTCTTTCATGAGATTTTCTAGAAGTTCTTGATTCTCAGTTGCATCAAGTTCAGAATTTTGATCAGATTCTTTTGTTTCTAGATCAGGAGAGTTTTGAACTAATTCTTCAATTTGTTCTTGAGTAAGCCCTTGTATTTCTTCACCTTCTCCTTGCATTTCTTCACCACTTACAGTTAGCATTTCAGTTAGAAGTTGTCCTAATTCAGGCTTAAAATCTCCTTGGTATTCTACTGGATCAGCTGGGCTATAATCATCTTCCATAGGATCAATATTTTCTTGATCTTGAGTTTCTTCACCTGATTGTTCTCCCATACTCGATTCATACATATCTCCAAAGAAAGACATCATTTCATCAACAGTTTCTGGATCATTATATTCATCTTCTGATTCATCTATATCTGGTAATTCTTCAATCTCATCAAGTGGTGCATTTTCCTCTTCATTTGAAATTTTTCTAATATTATCAAAAAGTCTTACTGTTACCATCATAGAGTCTTCAACAGTCATAACATTTTGATCAAAATTAGTTAAGGTTCTTAGATAATTTGTAATTTTAGTGAAAATAGTTTTGGTTCCTTTAGGAACTATAAAGTTAGAACCTTTTCCTAATGTAAATCTAACCACTTCTTCAACGAAAATTTCTCTTCTTTTTTCTCTATCACTTGTTCTATTATTTAATGTTTCTAATCTTATTTTTTTAAATTCATTTCTTAAACCTGGATATTTTTTTAAGATCAATTCGTCTATTCTGTATGCTTCAACTATATTAAACAATTCAGCAGCAAACTGTGGGTCTGCAATGAAAGGTTTAGCTCCTCTAAGAACTTTTGCTATTCTAGTAGCATGTTCATCTCCCATTTCAGAAACTTGTTCGAGTAATTTAATAAAAATTTGCTTTGAGTAGGGATTAATAGGTTGAATCCTAAAATCATACTTAAAAGTTCCATATTCTGAATAAGCAGCTTGACGAGCTGAAATAATTTTATAGTAGCTAAAATTTTCATCTTTAGTTGGATACTGTTTTATTACGCTAGGAAGATATATAGTTTTACCATCGGTAGTTGGCAAGTCAGTATCAGTCCAACCAATATTCTTTTCAACATTTTTAGATGTTTCAGATATAGATACATCAACATCACAAAGTGCTGTACAAAAAAGTTTCATTAAATCTTTAATTCTATGTAATTCAACACTAGATGATATTCTATCAATTAAATCATTTGATTCTTTTGACTGAAGCTTAAAGAATTGAGATGCTGGAGTTGTATTAGTGTCTTGATCTATTGCCAATCTTATGCCTTGAGATTTCCATTGATCTAATTGATCAATATCAAGATTGTCTAATAATCTTGGTATATTAGATAGAAAATCAATACTCGCATATGGCACATTATTAACTATTTGTTGATTCATCTGAAGGATCTGGTCTCTATCATTTTTACTTACTAAAGCCAAGGTCTTAATAATTAATTTTAGGAATTCAGAAATTTTTACACCTGCAGTTCCATATATCCTCCTACACATATCAAAAATAAGTTTTATGTTTGCATTTGGTAACTTAATTATTTGTTCTGCAACAATTTCATAGACTGGTTTAATATCTCTCCATTCTTTTTCAGTAATTAATAAAGAAAGATGAATAAGATCATCTATTTCAAGGAAGTTTGTTTTATAAATCTCAATTGAATCATCAAGTATTTCTGATGCATAATCATATGATCTATTTGAAAGAACATCAATAAAATCAACAAGTTTACAATATTGATCAAATGATAATGTTTCTAATATATTTGCAGTTGATTCAAATAATTTACAAGTTAAGTTAGTTGATTTCCAAGTACCTTTATATAACTTCGTAACTCTAGAGACCCAATCATCAATATATCTTGGTCTAAGTCTTATCATTGTCATAGGACTAGAATTCAAAAATGATTCTGATATTTTTGTACTGTCCTTTGATAGCTTTAGTCCTGCTTTGCTCCACCCTAAGAATTGACCTGAAGGAAGATATTGCTGAACCTTTACAGAAGCATTATAGTAGGCTAAAGATGATTCCCAAGAGCGAGCAGAATCCTTGGCTATATCAATGCCAATATTTTCCCATTGGTATAAAATTTCTTCTGGTAGTTTATTTATTAAAATTTCTCTAGATTCTAAATATGCTAATAGAACCTCTTCAGGATAGGCCTTTAGAAGTCTTTTGATTTTTTCATGATCAAATTTTGAAATATTTTCCATAACTTAGTTTTCTAACAAATCTGATAATTGAATTATCATTCTTGCTGATGCTCCCCAAATTAATTTATCCTCGTAAACAAATGCTCTTGAATCAATTCTTTCATCTTCTTTGGTAAAAGAAAAATACCTTTTATTATTATTTTCAATCAATTTAAAAAGAGGTATCTTTGCTATTTCTTCTACCTCATCCTCATTAATATCTATTCTAGACATTCTAGTAACTTCTCCAACATATGGTTGAATTAACCATCCAGTGCCTAAAGTCATAACTGGATCAAGTTCTCCCCATAAAGTAAAATCAGATCTTTCAATACCAATTTCCTCATTAGTTTCTCTTGAAGCTGTATCTTCTAAATTTCTATCTATAGGTTCTGTTTTACCACCAGGAAATGCCCATTCTAAAGCATGTTTACCTTCATTAGCTCTTTTTATCATATACAAAGGAAACTCAGGGTTATCTTTTTCAATTAAAATACTTACNGCTGCAATCATTAGATTATTTTTTCCCAATTTTTTTTTATCTGATATTCTTCCAGAAATTTTTTTCTCTAATAATTTATATTTTTCTAAACTCAAATTATTACTCAAATATTGATGAAACGATTTGGTCTACAGTTTCTTGAATTTGGAATTCATCTGTAATTCCCCAAGTCAAAGCAACTTGACATGCTCTTTTAGGAGAAATACCCTGTTTGATTAATCTTCCAGCATAAATTAACAGTCTAGTACTTGCTCCTTCTTCAAGACCATGTTCGCGTAAATTTCTTATTTTCTGACCCAGAGTAGCAAGCTGATTTGAAATACCTTCATCTATTTCAGCTTCATGAGCAATAATTTTTGTTTCTCTTTCAACTTCAGGAAAATCAAATTCTATAGCTACAAATCTTTGCCTTGTTGAATGCTTCAGATCTTTAACTGCGTTTTGATAACCAGGGTTATAAGAAACTACAAGTAAAAATCCATCATCTGCTTGAATAACTTGACCTAATTTATCTATACTTAAGGTTCTTCTATGGTCTGTTAAAGGATGAATAATAACCGTAGTGTCTTTTCTTGCTTCAACAACTTCGTCTAAGTAACATATTCCTCCAGACTTTACGGCTCTTGTTAAGGGGCCATCAATCCACTTAGTTCCACTAGCATCTAGTAAATATCTTCCAACAAGATCACTAGCAGTTAAGTCTTCATGACAAGCAACAGTTATTAGTGGTATATCTTTAGATTTTTTTTCATTTTCATTTATTTTCCATGACATATATTCAACAAATCTTGTTTTACCTGTTCCAGTTGGGCCTTTAAGAAGAATTGGGACTCTTTCATTATATGCAGCTTGAAAAACTTCTACCTCATCTGAAGTAGGCATAAAGAAAGGCTCTTTATCTACTACGTATTCCTCTGCATTTACTTCTTTATAACTTTGAGTAGCCATGAATAATTCTCCATTTATCGTGTTTTAATTAAAAAGCTAAATTTAAACATAAACTCTTTCTACTATTCATTCAATTCGTAAGATAGAAAAAAAGAGTAATTTTAAAAAAAAAATCTCATGAATTTAGATTAAAAAAAGAAGATTTGATTTTGTTAGATTTAAGGACTATTTTTTCAGAATATGATAGTAACTTAAATTAGGAGAATAAAAAATTAATATCATAATGACTTTATTTGAACATAATATAAGAAAAGAATTACTATCTGACTCTCCATTATCATCCAGAATGAGACCAGAAAGCTATGACGAGTTTATTGGACAAGAACATATTTTAGGTGAAAATAAAACATTAAGAAATCTAATAGAAAGTAAAACAATTCCTTCAATGGTTCTATGGGGACCTCCCGGCACAGGGAAAACTACACTTGCTAAAATAATTTCAGAAAAAATTGGAACTAATTTCAGATCACTTTCAGCAGTATCTTCAGGATTATCTGAAATCAGAAAAATATCAGAAGAAATACTCAATAATAGGACTTCAAAAAATAATAAAACAATTCTTTTTTTAGATGAAATTCATAGATTTTCAAAAAGTCAGCAAGATTCCTTACTACCTTTGATCGAAGAAGGAATAATAATTCTAATCGGTGCAACCACTGAAAATCCTGGCTTTTCTATAATCAATCCTCTTTTGTCTAGAGTAAAAGTTTTTAAGTTTGAAGAACATACCAAAGATAGTCTAAGAAAATTAATTCAAAAAATTTTGGATAATAAAAAAGTTTATTTTAATTATGAAAACATTGAAATTAGTGAAGAAACTATAGAAAGACTTATTTTAGGTTCAAATGGTGATGCTAGGAAACTAATAGATACTCTTGAATTATCGATATTATCTACAAAAGAAAAAAAGGGGAAAAAATCTATAACAAATAAAAAAATTGATGATTTATTGGAAAATAATTCAATTTATGATAAAAAAAGTGATAATCATTACAACAATATATCAGCCTTTATTAAGTCTATTAGAGGATCTGACCCAAATGCTGCTTTGTATTATCTAGCAAGAATGTTAAAAAATGGAGAAGATCCATTATTTATAGCTAGAAGACTTATCATAAGTGCATCAGAAGATATCGGACTAGCAAATCCTAATGCAATGATTATTGCTAATACAACTTTTGATTCAGTAAATAAAATTGGAATGCCTGAGGGAAGAATCCCTCTTTCTAATGCAACTATTTATCTTTCATTATCAGAAAAAAGCAATTCTTCATACATCGCCATAAATGAAGCTTATAATGAAGTAAATGAAAATCCAATATCTGAGGTTCCTAATCACTTAATAAATGCTGTAACGGATTTTGATAAAAAAAGTGGATTTGGAAATGGTTATGCTTATGACCATAATTCAAAAGATGCTTTTATTAAGAAAGATAACTTCCCAAAAAAAATTAATAACAGATCTTTTTATTCTCCAAAAGAAAAAGGAATTGAAAAAAATTTAAAGGAAAGATTCGAAAAATTATGGCAATCAGGTTAAACCGTATTCATAACTTTTGACATAGACTGAATAGTGGTGTCAATATGATCAGATTCTATTCCATAATGAGGAACCATTCTTAATTCAGTATAGGATCCATTTATTATTATTCCTAATTCTCTTAATTTCTCTGAAACCTCAAAACCTTTATTTTCAGGGACCTTAAACTTAACTAAATTTGTATGTATATTATCTGGATTTATATGAATTTTAGAAATTTCAGATAAACCTATTGCTAGCCTTTTTGCATTTTCATGATCTTCAGCAAGCCTATCTATCATAGTGTCTAATGCCACTATTCCACATGCTGCTAAAACACCAACTTGTCTCATAGCAGATCCTAAAAGTTTTCTGATTCTCCTTGCTTCTAGTATCTGATCTTTATCTCCAACTATTATGCTTCCTACTGGGCATGATAGGCCTTTAGAAAGACAAAATGTTACAGAATCAACATGTTCTGTTAGCTCCTTCACAGGAGTATCTAGGGCAATTGAAGCATTAAAAATTCTCGCTCCATCAACGTGAACTCTCAAACCAGCTTTCTTAGCAGCTAGTGCCATTTTATCTGATGATTCTTTAGAAATTGGCATACCGCTTACGCCCCCATGAGTATTTTCAAATGCAAATAATTTTGTACTTGGTTTATGATAATCGTCTGGTTTTACAGCTTCAGTTATTCTGTTAGGATCTATCGTTCCATCTGGGTTTGTCTTGAGAGGATACATTACAACTCCTCCTAAAACAGATACACCACCAGCTTCAGATCCAAAAATATGACATATATCACCTAATAATATCTCGTCTCCTCTAGTTGCTTGAGACAGAACTGAAACTAGGTTGCCTTGAGTCCCTGATGAAACAAATATAGCATCTTCTTTACCAAACAATTCAGCTGCTTTTTCCTCTAATTTATTTACTGTAGGATCACCTTTATATACATCATCGCCTACCTCAGCATTGGCCATTGCTTTTCGCATTTCGGGTGAAGGTTTTGTAACCGTATCTGATCTTAAGTCTATTTCCACTTATAACTCCAAGAATTAATTTATAATGTATATATGAAAAATTATAACTCAATCAAAAAAAAATTTATTAATTCTTGGCTACTTAAAGACAAATTATTTTGGATAACTTTCCCCTCAATTTTTTTTCTAGATCAAATAACTAAATATTTAGTTTATAGTAATATGTACCTTGGTGAATCAATTCCAGAAAATGGATTATTAAGAATAACTTATGCCAGAAATACAGGAACTGCATTTAGCCTTTTTAGATCACACGGTGAACTACTTCTTTTTTTGTCAGTATTAGTTGCTTTATTTTTTACAATATATTTTATTTTTATAGAAAAACCAAAAATATTTATGAGACTTTTTATATCTCTTGTAGTTGCAGGTGCACTTGGAAATATTATAGATAGAATAAGATTTGGTTATGTAAATGACTTTATAGATGTAGGATTTTGGCCCATATTTAATATTGCTGATTCATCAATATCTATAGCAATAACCATTTACATATTGGATGCTTTGATCTTAAGTAGAAATAAAGATGAAAATTAAGCTCGTATCAAATCAAAAAACTCGATTAGATAAATTTATTTCTGAAAATTCTGATTTATCCAGAGAGCAAATTAATAAAATTATTGAAGCAAATAAATGTTTTGTTGATGGGATTATTGCAAAAAAAAAATCTCAGATTATTAATTCAAGAAATGAAATTATTTTAGATACTGAAATAACTGAAAAAAAAATAATCAATCCTTCTTTAAGTTATGTTTATGTAGATAAAGACATCATTGTTATAAATAAAGAGAAAAATACTATTACTCACGGAATTAATAATAATCACTACGGAACACTAAATGGATCTATAATTCAAGATTATCCTGAAATAAAAAATGTTGGAGACATCGAAAGACCAGGAACAGTGCACAGATTAGATAAAGGAACATCTGGTTTAATTATATTTTCACGATCTAAAGAATCTTATCTGATTTTAAAAAATATGATTAAAAATAGAGATATAAAAAGACAATATACAGCTTTAGTTGATGGTAAACCAACCAGACCAAATGCGATTATTGAAGCTCCAATATTAAGAGATCCTATTAATCCTTTAAAAAGAAAGGTTTCGATAGATGGTAAATACGCTAAAACAACCTACAAAACATTAAAAAATTTAGATAACTTTACACTTATTGATGTAGAATTATTTACTGGAAGAACACATCAAATAAGAGTACATATGGCAGAAATTGGTAATCCAGTTGTTGGAGATAGTCTTTACGGAAAACAAAATAAAGAATTAGATAGACCGTTCTTACATAGTTCTAAACTGAATTTTTTACATCCAATAAGTAAAAAAGAATTATATTTTGAAACAGAACTACCAAAAGACTTAAAGCATTTCTTAAGGGATAAAAAATAATGGAAAATGATAAAAAAGTAATTGTTCGTTTTGCACCAAGTCCAACTGGGAATTTACATATTGGAGGAGTTAGAACTGCAATATTTAATTGGTTATTTGCAAGAGCAAATAATGGAAAATTTATTTTAAGAATTGAAGATACTGACAGATCAAGGTACGATAAAAATTCTGAGAATTCTATATTATCTAGTCTAGATTGGCTAGGAATTGATTGGGATGAGGGACCAATTTATCAATCAGATAGAAAAGAAATATATAAAGAAATTTCTAATAAGCTTATTGATACAGGTTGGGCTTATTATGATGATACAACTCCTGAGGAGCTAGATGATTTGAGGAAACAACAAATTAAGGAGAAAAAACCCCCTAGATATGATAACAGAGGAAGGTATAAAGAAATTTCTCATACACAATATTTAGAAAAAAATAGTGATCAAAATCCAATAGTTGTAAGATTTAAGGTTCCAGATTATGGAGCCAAACCATTTAATGATGTAATTCGAGGAAAAGTAGAATTCAATCTCAAGGAAATTGATGATTTTGTCATATTGAAATCAGACGGAATGCCGACGTATCATCTAGCTCATGTAATAGATGATAAATTAATGGATATATCCCACGTTATAAGAGGAGAAGAATGGATTTCAAGTACACCAAGACATGTGCTTATTCATGATGCACTAAATTGGGAATTACCTAAATACGTTCATGTACCCTTAATACTTGGAAAAGATAAATCAAAATTATCTAAAAGACATGGAGCGGAATCTGCTTTGGAATATAAAGAAAAAGGATATTTACCTGAAGCTGTATTAAATTTTCTTGCTTTACTTGGCTGGTCACCGGGTGATAATTCAGAAATAATGACACTCAATGATATCCTAGAAAAGTTTAGCATAGAAAGGATACTTGGTCATCCAGCAGTTTTTGACCCTGAAAAATTAGAGTGGATGAATGGATCTTATATTAGGAATCTAGACGATAATATATTATCAAAAAAAATATTTGATGAAGTAAATAAAGAATTAACACAAGGTGGTTTAATTTCGGATAATGTTAACTCTGAAGTGTTAGAATCTAAAATATTTGAAATAACACCCTTAATAAAAGAAAGATTAAGAACTTTAAGAGAATCATCATACTTAATCAAATATTTTTTTTACGATGATTTTGAAATTGAAAAAGAAAAATTAGTGCCTAAAAAAATTCAAAAAGAACAGATTATAAAAGGTTTAAAAAAATCTATTGACTTAATAGAAAAAATTGAAATATTTGAACCTGAAAATTTAGAAGATAATTTTAGAAATTTAGCAGATGAAATAAATCTAAAAGCGGGTCAATTATTTTTTCCAATTAGGATTGCATTAACTGGAAGAAGAGAATCTCCACCTCTTTTTGATACAATGAAAGCAATTGGAGTTCAAAGCTCAATAAAGAGACTTAATAAAGCAATAAATATTCTGGAATAAAATACATTAATTTTTTATTTGGAATACAATATTAAAATCAAAAAAAATTACATGGAGTAATATGGTAGAAGTAAGAATAAAAGATGACGAAAGTTTTGAAGCCTTATTAAGAAGATTTTCAAAGAAAGTCCAACAAGAATCAATCGTTTCCGAGGCAAGAAGAAGACAAAACTTTGAGTCTCCAACATCCATTCGTAAGAAAAAAATATCTAACAAAAAAAGAAAAAGTTATCGTACTACTTTAAAAAACCAATAAAAGCCATAGAACTTCTAATAATTTAAATTATCATATTATTGAAATTTAAAAATTATTAACTCAATTGAAAATAGGCATAGCTGTATTCCCTGGAACATGGAGTGAAGCTGATACCCGATATGCGACTCAAAATGTTTTGGGTATAACTTCTGAATATATTTGGCACAAAGATCAAAGCATAAATAATGTAGACTTCATTATTCTGCCTGGTGGATTTTCATATGGGGACTATTTGAGAACCGGAGCAATTGCAAGTTTTTCACCAATAATGAAAAAAATAGTAGAGTTTGCAAACTCTGGGGGACCTGTACTTGGAATTTGTAATGGATTTCAAATACTTTGTGAATCAAATTTACTACCAGGAATACTTATAAGAAATAAAGGGCTTTCTTTTATTTGTGAAAATTCTTTTCTCAAAGTTAATAGTAATTCTAAATTTACAAAACTTTATAAAAATAATGAAATTATTAAGATTCCAATTTCTCATGGTGAAGGGAATTTTCAAGCAGATAATAAAATAATAAAACAATTAGAAGATGAAGATAGAATAGTTTTTAGATATTCATCTAAATTTGGTGAAGTATCAAAAAAATATAATCCCAATGGATCAATAAATAATATAGCTGGAATTATAAATTCAGATGGAAATATATTAGGAATGATGCCACATCCAGAGAAGGCTTGCGAAAAAATCATTGGAAGTGACGATGGATTAGGGATATTCTCTTCAATTATAAGAACTATAGGAAAAAATGGTTAAACAAGAAACATTAAAAGAATTAGCTTTATCAAAGTCTGAATATAATCTTATAGTTGAGAAATTAGATAGAGAACCAAATGATTTGGAATTAGGTCTTTTTGGAGCCCTATGGAGTGAACATTGTGGATATAAACATACAAAAAAATTACTCAGAACTATAAAATCAAAATCTGAATTTACTATCACAGAGGCTGGAGAAGAAAATGCAGGAGCAATTAATATAGGTTCCAATAAAGCAATTGTAATGAAAATTGAATCACATAACCATCCTTCAGCAATTGAGCCATATGAAGGAGCTGCAACTGGAGTTGGAGGCATAGTTAGAGATATCTTTGCTATGGGAGCAAGGCCAATAGCTTTATTGAATTCTCTGAGATTTAGTGATTTAGAAGAAAATAGAAATATACAAATTGCCAAAGGGGTAATTGAAGGTATTTCAGGATACGGTAATTGTTTAGGAATACCTAATATTGGTGGAGAATGCTTCTTTGATAAATCATATGAATCAAACCCCTTAGTAAACGCTATGTGTGTTGGTTTAGTAGACTCTAACAAAATATTGAGTGCCAAGGCAGAGAAATCAGGAGATCTTCTAATAATTATTGGTGCTGAAACTGGAAGAGATGGAATTCATGGAGCTTCAGGACTAGCCTCACAGAATTTTGAAGAAACAATTGAATTAAGATCCGCTGTTCAAGTTGGTAATCCTTTTTTAGAAAAATTACTTATTGAAGCTTGTCTAGAAATTTCTAATTTTGATGAGTTAGTTGGAATGCAAGATTGTGGAGCTGCAGGAATAACTAGTGCTGCAATAGAAATGGCTGAGAGATCAAAACTAGGCCTTAAAATTGATATCTCAAAGGTGCCTGCAAAAGAAGATTCAATGACTCCATACGAAATCATGTTATCTGAATCTCAAGAAAGAATGCTCATAGCTGTAAAAAATAATCAATTCGAAAGAATATTTGATGTTTTAGGTAAATGGGATCTAAGGTGTTCAATTATAGGAGAATTTACAGATAGTAATGAAGTCGAGATTTTTCAAGGTTCTAAACTTATATCAAAAACTTCCATTGAAGCACTAACTTCACCTCCTGAGTATGATCTATCACTTATTGCTCGAAAATACAAAAATAAAAAAGAAAAACATGAAATTAAAGAAAAATATAAAACCCTAGATGAAAAATTAGTTCTTCATCATGTAAAAGAGATATTACATTCAAACAATATAGTTAGTAAAGAAAGTATTTATAAAAAATATGATCATCATGTTCAAACTAATACCGTTGTAGAACCAGGAGAAGATGCTGCAGTAATACGAGTAAAAGGAACAGATAAATTTCTTATTTTCAGTTGCGATGGAAACTCTAGGTTTTCATATTTAGATCCTAAAATTGGTGCTGAAATTAATATAGCAGAGGCATGCAGAAATATTTCAGTTTTAGGTGGGAAAGCAATATCTCTAACTGATGGATTAAATTTCGGAGATCCAACTAAACCAAAGGGAGCTTTTGAACTAATAGAAACATTCAAAGGATTTAATTCAGCATGTGAAATATTTGATATTCCAATTATAAGCGGAAATGCTAGTTTATATAATGAGGGATATAATTCATCAATAAATCCCACGCCAATCATTGGAGCAATGGGCATAATGAGTAGTCAAACTAAAATCATAACTAAAAGTTTCGTCTCAGAAGGAGATTACGTAGCGATAATTGGTAAATCTATGTGGGGATCTGATTTAGGTTTATCCGGAAGTGAATTCCAATCTTATTTTGATAGATCTATCTCGGGAGAAATTATGATAGATTTAGAATTTGAAGAAAAAATACAAAATAAAATAAGAAACTTAATAAAAAATAATCTAATTAATTCTGCAACAGATATATCTTTAGGGGGATTAATAATTAGCCTTATTAAGTCATGTGAAAAAAATAAATTAGGTGTAAATATAAATAAATCTATCCCCAATAACTGGGCAGGGGCTTTGTTTGGCGAGGATCAATCAAGAATAATATTTTCTTATAACCCCAAAAATGAAGATAAAATCAAAAAACAATTAAGTAATATAAATTGGGAAAATATTGGAGTTGTAAGCAAAGAAAATATAAAATTTGGAAATATTTTATTAGAAAGTGAAGAACTAATTTTAAGATATAATAAAGGTTTTAGTGTAGATATATAAGTTAAATAATTTAATGCCAACTTACGAATTTAAGAATAAAAATACAGGAAAAATTGAAGAATATTTACTTTCATTTAGTGAAGTAGATAAATTCAAAAAAGATAATCCTCATTTATCAAGAATTTGGACAAATACTCCTAATGTAATCTACAAAGGTAGTGGATTTTACTCAACAGATTATAAATCAAGTTCAAATACAAAAAATAAAAAATCTGAAAACAAAGAGACTTCTACTAAAGAGACTTCTACTAAAAAGACTTCTACTAAAGAAAAGAAATCTAATAAAAAATCCAAGTGAGAGCACTTATTCAACGTGTAAAATCTGCATCAGTAGAAGTCGAAGATAAAATAGTTTCTGAAATTAATTCTGGGCTAGTTGTTTTACTTGGAATTACTCATGATGATTCTCTAAATGATACAAAATATCTTATTAACAAAATAATTAATTTGAGAATATTTGGAAATGATCAAAATGATAATTTCGAATTATCCTTATTAGAAACAAAAAAAGATATTTTAATAATTTCTCAATTTACATTATTTGCGAACACCAGAAAAGGAAGACGACCAAGTTTTACTGAATCAGCTAAATCAGATAATGCTAAAAGAATTTATGATGAATTTATAGATACAATAAGTGAAGAACAAATAAATATAAAAACAGGTATTTTTGGAGCAAAGATGCTGGTTCAGATAAATAATGATGGCCCAGTAACAATTTCTATGGATTCTAGATAAAACTCAAGGAAATATCGAGAGCCTTAGCAGAGTGAGTTAACTTTCCAACAGAAATAATATCTATTCCTGAAATTTTGTTCAATTTTACCAATCTAGCCTTATCAATATTCCCTGATACTTCTACCAATTTTTTACCATTTATTCTTTTTATACACTCTATAATTTCACTATCAGTCATATTATCTAGCATGATTATATCTACATCTGAATCTATTGCTTCATCTAGAAGTTTATAACTATCAACTTCAATTTCTATTTTGATTGTATGAGGAGAATTAAGTCTCGACTGTTTTACTAATTCTTTCAAAGTCATATTCTGCTTAAAAGCGGCGGAAATATGGTTATCTTTAATTAGAACTCCATCACCAAGATTTCTTCTATGATTAGATCCCCCTCCACACCTCACAGAATATTTATCTAAATTTCTCCACCCAGGAATAGTTTTTCTTGTGTCACTGATTGATATTTTATCCACTAATTTCACATATTCATTAGTTAGAGTAGCTACACCTGACATTCTTTGTAAAAAATTAAGAGCTGTTCTTTCAGCTGATAAAATATTATTTTTATCACCAAAAATTTCTGCAATTATTACCCCTGGTTGGAGTGAGTCAGAATCAAAACAATTTTCAATGTACTTAATATCTGGATCTATTTTTCTAAATACTTCTTTAGCAACAGTATTTCCACATAAAATACCTGATTGCTTTGAAATTATTACGCACTTAACATTTTCAGGTCTTAGACTTAAAGATTGAGTAGTTATATCACCCAAAGATAAATCTTCTTGAATAGCAATATCAATTATTAGATCTAAATCTGGGATTTGAGTGTTTATATCTAAATCCTTTTACTGCGGTAAATCAAGCATTCTTTGAAGACTTAATTTAGATAATTCTTGAATTTTGTCATCAACTTTTATCTGATTTATAACATATCCAGCCACAAGCCCCTCCATTACCCAAAGAAGATATGCGGGATGAACTCTATACATAGTTGAACATGGACATATCATGTCATCCAAACAAAAAACATTTTTATCAGTATAAGTATGAGCCAATCTCTTAACTAGATTGATTTCTGTACCTATTGCCCAATTAGTTCCAGCGGGAGCATTCTGAACCATGTCTTTTATATATTCTGTTGAACCAACAAAGTCTGCTTCACTTACTACTTCATTAGTACATTCAGGGTGAACTAATACGTTTACATCAGGATATTTATTTCTAGCTAAATTAATTTGATCAACAGAGAACCTAGTATGAACTGAACAATGACCTTTCCATAAAATAAGCTTGGAGTTATTTATTTCTTCTTCTGATAATCCACCATTTATCTTATAGGGATCCCAGATAACCATTTCTGATTTTTTAATACCGTATTCAAGTCCAGTATTTCTTCCTAAATGTTGATCTGGAACAAATAATATTCTTTCTCCTCTTTCATATGCCCAATCAAATGCCTTCCTAGCATTGGAAGAAGTACATACTATTCCATCATTTTCTCCACACAAAGCCTTTATAGAAGCTGTACTATTCATGTATGTGACAGGAATTATCGATTTTTTACTAGACTTATTATTTATAATATTGTTGATTTGAGTCCAACTTCTCTTAACATCTTCTGTTGCAGCCATATCTGCCATTGAGCACCCTGCTGCCATATTCGGAAGAATAACTTTTTGTTTACTAGAAGACAAAATCTCAGCTGTTTCAGCCATAAAATGGACACCACAGAAAATAATAACTTCTGAGTCTGATTTTTCTGCAGCTAATTTAGAAAGTAAGAAAGAGTCGCCTTGTAAGTCAGAAAACTCTATAACATCTTCTCTTTGATAGTGATGACCAAGGATAGTTACTTTTGATCCCATAGCATCTTTTAATTTCTTAATAGACTTTTTTATTTCTTCAGGTGTGAGTTTTAGATATCTAGTAGGAATCTTTTGCCATCTCACACCAGAATTAAACTCTTCTTCGAGAGTTTTAGTTCTGAAATTAGCCCCATCTTGACAGAAAGCAGACTGCTCTAACTCTGTAATTGGAATATTTATTTTATTTTGATATTTTATAACCATTTTGTTATTTTTCTAATAATACTTATAGAAAAATTTTAATTATCAATTTTATATTTATTTATTATAAAATCAAACACTTAGTTTAATTTTATCTAATTTTTTAAAATTTTTCCCCTATAAGAGAGTATGAAGATATTTCAATAATCTTAGTTTTATGAATATTTCCAATCATCGATTCATCTCCATCTTGAATATAAACAAGTTTATCTCCTTCTGTTCTTCCAAAAAGTCTATTTCTTACAATACCCTCAACTAATACATCATATTCATTATTTAAGTATTTACTGTTTAGATCAAATTGAATTTTGTCCTGCAATTCGTTGACCACACTTAATCTTTTTCTTTTCTCTTGTTGTGTCAAATTATCTTCTATTTTCCTAAAAGCATAAGTTCCTTTTCTTTCAGAATATGCAGCAACATGAACTTTATCAAATTTGACCATATTTAGGATATCTAATGAATCTTGAAAATCTTTTTCGGTTTCACCGGGGAAACCAACTATCAAATCAGTAGTAATGGTTGCATCTGGGACTAAAGACTTAATCTCTTCAATTTTTCTCATATATTGATTTCTTGTATATCCTCTTCGCATATTAGCTAAAATTCTATTTGATCCAGCTTGAAAAGGTAGATTTATAGATTTACAAACTTTAGGTAAATCTCTAATTGTTTCAATCAATTTTCTAGACATATCATTTGGATGAGAAGTTAGGAATCTTATTCTAAGGATATTTTCTATTTCACTAATAGAGTACATAAGATCAGAGAGATCTTTTTTTGGAAGTAAATCATGTCCATAAGAATCTACATTTTGTCCCAATAATGTTACTTCAAGAGTTCCATTATTTGCTAAATATCCTACTTCTTTTACAACTTCATTCAGCGGTTTACTAGTTTCTCTTCCTCTCCTATATGGTATTACACAAAATGTACAAAATTTATCACATCCTTGAACAATAGGGACAAATTCAGCAAACTTTGATTTTTCAGGTATTAAGTTTTCCAAACATCCATCTGATGATAAATCCAAATAATCTGCAATATTTTCTATTATTTTTGAAGTGTCTTGAGGTTTAGCCCAAAGATCTACTTGAGGAAACCTCAGTTCTAAATCCTTAATTGTTGACTCTACCATACATCCAGTAACACATATGTAAGTATTATTTTTCTTTTTTTGTTTAGCTAACTTTCCAAGAAGACCTGTCGCAGTATCTTCTGCAGATTGTCTGACAACACAGGTGTTTAGTACAACTATACCAGCATTTTCAATATTCTTTTCTTCATCTAATCCAAGCCTTTTTAATCCTACGTCAACTCTTTGAGAATCAGCTACATTCATCTGGCAACCAACTGTCCATATGTGAAAAGAATCTATTTTATTTTCTTTAGTTATCATATTTTTATGGCGGGGAGAGCGGGATTCGAACCCGCGTGGGGCAAAACCCCTCCCACTTAGCAGGCGGGTGCACTAGGCCTCTATGCGATCTCCCCTAATTTAACTATTTTCGTAAAACTAAATTATACTTATAAGTGTATCAAAATATTTATTACAAAAATGATAAAAATAAAAATTAAATTCTTTGCAAAATTAAAAGAAGATATTGGTCATAAAAGTTTTATTCTATCTCTTGATAAGCCTCAAAGAGTTATAGATATTATAAATATAATTTCTAAAGATTTTGATATAGATATTCTGTCTCGAAATAATTATCTGTACGCTAAAAATTTAGAATACTGTTCTCTAGAAACAATTCTTGAAGAAGATGACGAATTAGCAATAATACCGCCTGTTAGCGGAGGATCAATAGATCGTGATAATTCTAAATTTTCAGTAGAAATAACTAAAGAAGAATTAAAACTTGATGAATATATCGAAAAAAAGTTTTCATCTAAAGATGGCTCTGAAGTTATATTCTTAGGAATTACAAGAGATCATAACTTAGGAAGAGATGTAGATAAATTATTTTATGAGTCATATTCTGAAATGGCTGAAAATGAGATTTATAAAATAATTGATAAGATACGCTTAAAATGGAAAATATCTTCGTTAAGAATTATTCATCGATTAGGAGTAGTTTTGCCTTCTGAAATTAGTATGATACTCATAGTCACTTCGTCTCACAGAAAAGAATCATTTGAATCAGCAGAATTTTTTGTTGATGAATTAAAGAAATCTGTACCAATATGGAAAAAAGAATTCTTTCAAGACGGAACTGTGTGGATAAATGATAAAATAGTAGAGTAAAATTCATAACGTACAAAAAAATTTAAGTTAGATATAAGGTAAATAATGGTAAGAATAAGACTTAGAAGAATGGGAAGTAAAGGAAAACCATTTTATAGGATAGTTGTGGCAGATCAAAGAGCTCCAAGAAATGGTAAATACTTAGATCTTATAGGAACGTATGACCCTCATCAAGATCCCCCAGAAATCTCAATTAATGAAGAAAAAATATCTAAATGGATTGGAAATGGTGCTCAACCTTCTGATTCTGTAAGTAGTTTACTTAAAACAAAGGGTATTGAAATTAAAGGAAATTCTAATGACAGTAAGTAAAGATCCTTCTAATCCAGAAGAGCTAGTAAAATATATAGCTAGCTGTTTAGTTGAGAATGCTGACAAGATTGAAATTGAATCTGTTGAAGAAGGAAATAAAACTATTCTAAAATTGAAAGTTGATGAAACTGATAAAGGAAAAATTATTGGTAAAAACGGGAAAATTGCAAAATCAATAAGAAATGTCTTAAAGTTAGCTTCCACAAAACATAATAACAAATATATGTTAGAAATTATCTAAAATGTCAGGTCATTCAAAATGGAGTACCATAAAGCATAAAAAGGGTATTTTAGATGCCAAAAAAGGTGTTTTATTTACAAAACTTTCTAGAGAAATTACTGTAGCTGCTAAGTCTGGAGATTCAGATCCTGAATTAAATTTCAGACTCAGATTAGCAATAGACAATGCAAAATCTCAAAATATGCCCAAAGATAATATTGAAAGAGCAATAGCTAAAGGCTCTGGAGGAGGAGCAGCAGGAGATAGTTTTGAAGAAATTACATATGAAGGAATAGGACCAGGAGGTATTGGAATAATAATCCAAACTTTGACTGATAATAAAAACAGATCAGCCGCAACTGTAAGATCAACTATAACTAGAGCAGGTGGTACTTTTGCAACTACTGGAGCTGTCTCATGGAATTTTGAACAAAAGGGTCAGTTAGTATTGAGTATTTCTGAAGGAGATCCAGAACTAATAGCTTTAGAAAGTATAGATCAAGGGGCAGAGGATTTTGATGTTTTTGATAATACTGTTGAAATAACTTGTGCCTTTTCTGATCTTTCAAATATCCAAAAAAATATATCTGAGAATGAATCAGTAATAGTTGAAAAAGCAGAATTAGCTCTAGTTCCAAATACAACTATTTCCTTAGATAAAAATCAATCAAGCCAAACCTTAAAATTACTTGATGATTTAGAAGATTTAGATGATGTTCAAAAAGTTTTTACCAATGCAGAATTTAACGAAGATGCATTAACTACTTATGCAGAAAAATAACATTTATGGATTCTATAAAGGTTAATAATTTATCCAAATCATATGGTGACTATTTAGCAATTGATAATATAAATTTCTCAGTTGAAAAAGGAACCATTCATGGATTATTGGGTGAAAATGGAGCCGGTAAAACTACTACAATGAGATGTTTACTAGGATTAAGTTACTCTGATTCAGGTGAGATGTATATTGAAGGAGATAAAGTAACAAGAAAAAACCATAAAATCAGAAAAAGTATAGCTTATCTTGCTGGTGATTTTAGGCCTTATGAAAATATTAAGCCAATTGAATATTTCAACTATATCTTAAAATTAGAAAATAATAATAACAATAGATTCAGAGAATTATCAGATCTTTTCAAACTGGATTTAAATAAAAAAATTAAAGAATTATCAAAAGGAAATAAGCAAAAGGTTGGTATCATACAAGCTTTTATGAGAAATAGTGAAATTTTGATACTTGATGAACCAACTAGTGGATTAGATCCTAATTACCAAAGAGTTTTTCGAGAGTTGATATTTAGAGAAAAGGAAGAAGGTAAAACTATACTACTTTCTTCACATGACCTACTAGAAATTTCAAATTGTTGTGATTTTGTAACTATCATCAAGGGAGGAAAAGTAATTTCTTCTCAAAGTAAAAACGAATTAGCAAAAAAAACTGTGAAAAAAATATCAATTAAGTTCAATAAAATTCCTGCAGAAGAGCTAATCATGAAAATTCACACAATTACTAACTATGAAATAAGTGATAATGAGATCACATTTTACATATCTGGTGATATTGATACTTTCTTAAAATTCATATCTAATTTTGAGGTTATTGATTTAGAAACAGAATCCTCAGATCTAAGTCAAACTTTACTGGAGTATTTTTAAATTGAACATATTGCTAAATACACTATCAAGAAACAAAAAGAAAATTATTTTCTTTAGCTTAGCATCAATTTTTTATACCTTTTTTTTACTTTATGTATGGACTTTGATGGAAGATACTTTTTCACAAGTTCTTGATTTATTTCCAGAGCCAATAAAAAAAATTGCTGGTTTTGGAGATGATTTATCTACAGCAGGATTTCTAAATGGTGAATTTATGCACTTGATCGGTCCGTTAATAATGGGGGCATTTGGGATAACTATTGGATCAACTATCCTAGCTTCAGAAGAGGAGAATAAAACTATAGACCAGTTTTTATCTTTATCAATATCAAGAACTAGATATTATACAGAAAAATATATCTCACTCATAATTTTAGTTTTTATATTATCTTTAGTTTTTTCTTTAACACTACTACTATCTAATATTTTATTCGATATTAATTTAAGTCTGCATAATATTGTGTACTCTGGTTTATGTCTATTTATCTATGGAATCACAACTGGATCAATAAGTTATTTTAGTGGAGCATTTTTTGCTAAAGTCTCAATCTCTGTAGGAATTGGAGGTGGAGTTGCATTAATTGGATATGTCTTTGATTCAGTTTATAAAACTGTAAGTTCTTTGAGTTACTTGAAATACTTTTCTTTACATTATTACTACAACGATAATGGAGTAATAATGAATGGTTTTGACATACTTCATTTATTTCTAATGTTACTCATAACAACTTTCTGTTACTTATTTGGTTTATTAATTTTCAATAAAAGAGACATTAAGTCATAGTAGAAATTTTTTTTTATTATTATTTAGAATAAAAAAAAAAACTAAATGATTTCTCAAGATATTCTTATATATTTAATTGGCAGTTTATTTCTATTATTACTTTTAGTTGTAATTTTGCGATCAAACTTAAAAAATAAAAATCTAATATCTAAGATTAATAAATTAGAAAATAGAAACCTAATTCAAGTACAAAATCAAAGAGTATTAGATTCTATTGATTTGTTATTTGAAAACGAATTTAAACCTAACGAAAATCTATGTAATTCAATTAGAATAGCAACTGAAAGTGAAACAGTAATTCTATCAGTAATGAACCCCCAAAATGGTTCTTTTCAGGCTATAAATTCTTCAAGTTATAAACAAATTGATGTAAGCAATTTTGAGCCTGAATATGATGATAAAAAAACTCTTGCAATAGTTACTGGCATAGAAGGAACATCCAAGGTTTTAGATAATAAAAATAATGAGTGCTTCCCAGAATGGTTTAATGAATTAGAATTTGAACAAATAATATCACTGCCTATTATAAATGGATTTGAAACTTATGGATGTATTTATATATTTCTGAAAAATAGTAATGAAGGGGAACTTTTAGAAAAGAAGCTTAAAGATAGTAGTTTATTAATAAAAATATTTCAAAATTCTTTATCAGAAAATAAAGAACAAAATGAAATAATAAAAACAAAAGAAAATAAAAAAAATATAAATAATATAATACCTATATTTTATGACGATAATTTACAAACTATAAGATTTGAAAATAATGAAATTGCTTTGTCTAATTCTGAATACTTAATAATTAGTAAATTATTAAGTAAAAATGGAGACTTATTGCTATACGAAGAGATAGAAAAAATCCTTTGGCCCAATAACAAAGGGATAAACAAAACTGCTATGAGATTACATATTCATAGGTTAAGAGAAAAGACTAATAGCATTACTAGTAATAAAGATTTTATAAAGACCCAAAGAGGTAAAGGTATTTTTATTGATCTGACTTTATTTTAATTCCGTAATCATTCTATTGAGTCGATCTATAGCTTCTCTTAAATTGTCATCTGAATTTGCAAAAGAAATTCTTATATAATTATCACCATAATTCCCAAAAGCCGTTCCAGATAGTAATGCTACTCCATAATTATCTAAAGCAATATCAGCAAAATCTGAACTAGACAAACCGGTTCCAGATATATTTGGAAATGCGTAGAAAGCACCTAGTGGAGTTTTACAATTTATACCATCTATAGAATTTAATCCATCTACAACTATATCTCTTCTAATCTTAAATTTTTCCATCATATTCAAAGTAAAATCTTTTGGACCTTCTAGAGCCGCTATAGCAGCCATCTGACTAAAAACAGAAGTACAAGATACAGAATTAGTCATGAGTTTAGTAATATCATCGATCATAAATTCTGGGAAAATACCATAACCCAATCTCCAACCAGTCATTGCATAGCTCTTAGAAAATCCGTCTAAGATTATAGTTCTTTCTTTCATTCCTTTAAACTTAGTAATTGAGTAATGTTCACCCTGATAGTACATATCTTTATAGATTTCATCTGAAAGAACAATAATATCATTTTCAACTGCTATTTTGGCTATTTGCTCAAGATCTTCAATTTGGGTAACTGAGCCACAAGGATTATTTGGGGTATTAATTATTATCATTTTTGTTTTGTCATTAATAAGTTTTTTCAAATCGTCAATGTTTGCGTTGAAATTTTTACTTTCTTCTAATTTCATTGGAACCGCGGTTCCACCAACATAATTTATCATAGATTCATAGATTGGAAATCCAGGATTTGGATAAATAACTTCATCACCTCTTTCAATTAAGGCTAAAATAGAAAAAAACATTACTGGTTTAGCACCAGGAGTTACTATTACTCTATCTGAAGAAATTTTATAACCATTGACTTCACCTTGATGAACGGCAATGGCTTCTCTCAGCTCTGGTTGACCAGCTGAAGGTCCATAGTGAGTAAAACCTTCATCCAAAGCTTTTTTAGCAGCAGTCACTACATGCTTTGGACTATCAAAATCAGGTTCTCCTATCTCAAGATGAATAACATTTTTACCTTGAGCTTCTAGTTTTTTAGCTTTTGCAAGTGTTTCAAATGCTGTTTCTGTACCCAATCTTTTTTGTCTGGAGGATAATTTCATAATTTAAAAAAGTTACTCTAAGTTTTATTGAATACTATAATTTAGTTCATTAATTATAAAATCATATTTAATATGAAAGTAAATAGTAATTTTGTAAATAAATGAAAGAATATAAAACCAACTATAAAAATTGGATAATATGGTATGACCTATTTTACGAAATAATAAAACCAGATGATCTGCTTTTTTATCAGTCATATATTACTAACAAAACAAAAGATGTTTTAGAAATGGGAATTGGTACTGGTAGAGTATTCCAAAAATTTATTAACAAAAAAATCAATTGGACAGGAATTGATGATTCTGAAGAGATGATAAATTTATGTAAAGAAAAAATAGAACCTGAACAACCCTTAATAGGAAAGCTAAAGCTCATTAATGATGATATGACAAAATTGGATATTAAAGAAAATAAAAAATCAATTTATAACTCTAAGTTTGATTTAGTTATATATCCATCTAATTCTATAATGAGTGTAGGAAATATAACTCTTCAAAAAGATGCACTTTGTTCAGGAATAAAGCATCTAAAGGATGATGGTTTAATAATATTTGATTTGCATAATCCAAATAATTATCAAATTAATAAAGATTTTAAGCTAATTGCATCATCAGAAATTAAAAAATTATCATATGAAATATTTGGAAGAAGCGAGATAGATTTATCGATCAATCTCCATAAAAATTTCCAAAAAATATTTATTGATTCAAAGGAAATAGTTGAATTGATCTCTTATGACCACTTTCTTTATATGGATGAAGTTATAAATCTTTGCCTAGATTTAGATTTAGAGATAACTGAAATATATGGAGGATATAATAAAGAGAAAGTTTCAGATAATTCTGAAGAATTAATTTACATCTGTAAAAAAAAATAAAATGGAAAAAGAAGTCCCTTTCAAAATAATTTCTCCTTTCAAACATACAGGTGATCAACCAAATGCAATAAAAAAAATAGTTCAAGGAATAGATGATGGACTAAGATTCCAAACCTTACTAGGAGTAACTGGTTCTGGTAAAACTTTTACTATGGCAGGAATAATAGAGGAGACACAAAAACCTACATTAGTAATAGCTCATAATAAAACTTTAGCTGCTCAGCTAGCTAGTGAGTTACAGGAATTTTTCCCAAATAACTCAGTGCAATATTTTGTCTCATATTATGATTATTATCAGCCTGAAGCATATATACCAAGAACAGATACCTATATAGAAAAAGAATCAGATATAAATGATGAGATTGACAGGTTAAGACATGCATCTACGAGATCAATTCTTACAAGAAATGATACTATTATAGTTGCTTCTGTTTCATGCATATATGGCTTAGGATCACCACACGAATATAAGGCTATTTCTCAAGAAATAAAAATTGGTGACTCAATTAATTCCTCTGATTTGTCAAGAAAGTTAATATCTATGTATTTCAATAGAGACGATTATGAAAATCATAGAGGCTCATTCTCAATAAAAGGAGATATTATAGAGATAATTCCTTCATATGAAGAATTTTCTATAAAGATAGAATTTTTTGGAGATATTGTTGATAAAATTTCTGAAGTTGATATTTTGACAAAGAATAAGATAAGAGAACTAAATGAAGTTTCAATATATCCAAGCAAGCATTTTGTAACGCCCGAAGAAAGTCTATCTGATGCTCTTAATGATATAGAAGAAGAACTAGAAAAAAGAATAATATATTTTGAAAAAAATAGTAAATTATTAGAAGCCCAAAGAATAAAAGAAAGGACTAACTATGATTTAGAAATGTTAAGAGAAACAGGTTCTTGTCCCGGAGTTGAAAATTATTCCTTACATCTTGGTAGAAGAGAAATTGGAAGTCCACCTTGGACACTATTAGATTATTTTAATGAAGACTACCTTATATTTATTGATGAATCTCACATAACTGTTCCTCAAATTAACGGTATGTATAAAGGAGATCAGTCAAGAAAACAAACTCTAGTTGAGCATGGATTTAGACTTCCTTCAGCAAAAGATAATAGACCGCTATCTTTTGAAGAATTTGAGAATAGAATACCACAAACTATTTTTGTATCAGCTACGCCTGGTAAGTATGAAGAGCAAAATCAACAAGATTTTGTTGAACAGATTATTAGGCCAACAGGATTATTAGATCCAAAGATTATATTGGAGCCAACTAAGAACCAAGTAGATAATTTAATATCAAGAATTCAGGATAATGTTCAAAATGGACAAAGGACTCTTGTTACTACTCTAACCAAGAAGATGTCAGAAGAATTGTCAGAATATATGCGTGAATTAGGAATTAAGGTTCATTATCTTCATTCTGAAATAGATACAATCGAAAGAATAGAAATCTTAAGAGATTTACGACTAGGAACTTATGATGTTGTGGTAGGGATAAATCTTCTTAGAGAGGGCCTAGATCTTCCTGAAGTCTCTCTAGTTGCAATTCTTGATGCTGACAAAGAAGGTTACCTGCGCTCTTCAACTTCACTGATTCAGACTATAGGAAGAGCAGCAAGGCATGAAGAAGGAAGAGTTGTAATGTATGCAGACAACATAACAAAATCAATGCACAAAGCCATTGATGAAACAAATAGAAGAAGAAAAATTCAGGAAGAACATAATAATAAAAATAATATAGTACCAACTACAATAATTAAAGAAGTAAGAGATATAACAGAAAAGCTTAAGGAAAGTAATTCATATGAAGAAAAAGAACAATATAAAATTGAAAATATTTCTGATAAAAATATCCATAAATTAATAAAAGATTTAGAAAAAGAGATGAAAAATTCAGCGAAAGTATTAGAATTTGAAAAAGCTGCTTTGATTCGAGATCAAATTTCAGAATTAAGAAAAAACTTGAAATAAATATTAAAGAGGTAAAAATGTATGCACACTTAAGAATTTACACAATAAACAAAGGTATGATGCAAGATTGGTTGAATGTATTCAATGATAAAATTATCCCTCTACTTGAAGACTCAGGTATTAAGGTTGAATCAAGTTGGACAAATGAAGAAAAATCTCAATTTATTTGGATCAGATCCTATGGGAAAACTTTAAGTGATATTGAGGAAAAAGAAAAAAAGTTTTATGGTTCTGATTGGTGGGTTAAAAATGTAGATTTTGTAAGAAGTCACCTTGCTCATAGAGATATATTAACTATAGAATCTATATAATATATAATAATAATTACAAACAAAAAAAACTCAAAACTATGGAAACATTAACAAAAGATTCAATAATTGATGCGCTAAAAGATGTATATGATCCAGAAATACCAGTCAACGTAGTAGATTTAGGTCTAATTTACAATGTTGAAGTTGAAGACAATGAAGTTCATGTAGAGATGACATTAACCGCTCAAGGTTGCGGTATGGGCCCTTATATTGCTCAACAAGCTGAATGGAGAATAGCTGAAATTGAAGAGGTTGAAGATGTAGTAGTTGATCTAGTATTTGAACCTCAATGGTCACCTGAGCTTATAACAGAGGATGGTAAAAGACTTTTGGGTATAGACTAAATGGCAGAGCCTAGAAAGTTAACTCCTGCAGAAGAAGCAAGACTTGCACAAGTCAGGGATCAATTTAAGCAGAAACAGGCTATAAGTAACTCTCTAAACTCTATTAAGCACAGAATTGGTGTTTACTCTGGTAAGGGCGGAGTTGGCAAGACTACTGTAACCACTAATCTAGCATTAACTCTTGCAAAAAATGGACGTAAAGTTGCAATACTTGACTGCGATATTGATTGTCCAAATGTAACTCGAGTCCTAAGAATTTCAGAAAGACCAAGTTCTGATAGTGAAGGCAAAATGATACCTCCCCAAAAACATGGTGTTTCTGTAATGTCAATGGGATTCTTTCAAGAAAATGAAGATGAAGCAATTATTTGGAGAGGACCAATGATTCATAATGCCATAAATCAATTTATCTCAAAAACAAATTGGGGAGATATTGACTACCTGATTTGTGATTTACCTCCAGGAACATCAGATGCACCTCTTACTGTTATGCAGACTTTGAATTTAGATGGGTTTATTGTTGTTTCAACACCTCAAGAATTGGCAGCTCTTGACGCTAAAAGATCTATAAATATGATCAAAAAACTCAATTTAAAAGTATTTGGTGTAGTTGAAAATATGACAGGTGGCATTTTTGGTAAAGGAGCCGCTTCTGAAATGGCTGAAGAATTACAACTTCCTGTACTTAGTGAAATATCTTTACTCAGTGAATATTCTGATAGTTTTGAACCAGTAGTTTATGTAAACGAAACATCTGAAAAAGAATTCCTAAAACTTATGAATAATTTAGATAAAATCACTTCAGATTTATAAAATTTCAATATAAGTTCTCAAAAAATTCTTTAACATCTAGATTAATATCCTTTGGTTGAATCCTTTTTTCTCCCAATTTTGATCTTGAAACTCTTTTGTATATCTCCTTTGATCCTTTATGAAAACTTCCTGTAATGTCATAATCTTGGTATGTATTAGAAATTTCTTCCATTTCTCCAATCCATCTATGAGCCTTACTAGGTATACCTTTAAGCTTTTTCAAGTCCTCATATACTCTTGGCTGAGAGTATTTTAACTCGCTTATCAATAAATCAAAATTATTAGTTTTTATTGCCAGAGTTACTGCAGCGATTAATAAAGAAGAATAACCTTTAGTTATAGATGCATAAGCCATTTTTATTGCTGATGCTTCTCCTATTTCACCTCCCATATTAATAACTTGCATTCCCATATTGTTTAGTTCCATAAATTTTTTGGAATATGGACCTGAAACATATATTCTAGGAAATTTATTCCCCGCAGGAGGGCCTCCAACAATACCTCCATCAATAAAATTAATATTAGTATCTGATAGATTTTTTTCCATAAGATTAACTGTTTTAGGAGATATAGCATTTAGATCTGCAAAATAAATTTTTTTATTAAGCTCAGATGATTCTTTCTTAACAAGATCTGATAATTTTTTTGCATCACTTGGTACCAAGATTGAAATAATTATATCTGTTTCTTTTATTGATTGTTTAATATTTTTTGAATCAATAATTCCATTTTCTTTTGCTCTCTGTCTTGTTTTATCTGACCTTCCTTCTAAAGGAGATATTACTTTTATACCATTTGAAATAATATATTTCGCAATTGGAGATCCCATTTCACCAGGACTAATGAGTGTAACATTCTTTATCAAATTTTCACCACTTCTAGTTCTTTCTTTATTACTTCTGCAACTATTTCAGATTGTTCTTGATTCATACCAAATACGTGAATAATTATTGATTTTTCACCATCAGGAACTCTAGTCCAAACTTGCGGATTAGAATTCTTTAGTATCTCAACAAATTTTTCGTTATTTGTATTAAAAAATTTTTCATCTATATCTAGAGATAAACCAAAAGGCTGGTGCCCAATAATATTATCTATAAGATTAACTTCTACACCTTCAATTTTTCTTAAGCTATTTATGATATGTAAACTCTTTTTTTCAGCAGATGAAAGCCTTTCTTCATGATTCATAGACATCCATCTTCTTACTGCATAGAGGACTCCAATTACTTCTTGTCTATCTATTTTATGAGGTCGCCCTATTCCTCTAATCCTTCTACTTTCGTATCCTACAAAAGAGTGCCTTGAAATGGAATCTATTACATCTTTTGTACCTAACGCTATTCCAGTTGAATGGGGTGCACCCATATATTTCGCAGCAATACATTGGAAATCAGCACCCATTTTCACATATTTACCAAAATTTTCAAGGGGGTATATTTGTCCTGCAGCATCGACAGAAACAGGTTTATTTTTAGAGTGTGCAATTTCTATGACTTCTTCTAATGAAAGAATATTAGGATCTTTTTTATCTTGTTCGTAAACAGGATAATGAACACAAGCTGTATCATCACTAATTGCTTTTATAAGTTGATCAGCATCAGTTCCACTATCATCTCCAACTTCTAGTAGTTTACCTCCTGATAATTCCATACATCTGTCATACCAATATCTTTGTCTTTTCTGTATAAGAATTTTATTTGGCATTCCTGTAGTATCTGGAAGCTGTTGGATTTTTTCATCATCTTTTCCTGCTATAAATGCCGCAGCTGCCAATGTTAATGCGGATCCAGCACCCGAAGTTATATATGCAGCTGGAACATCTAAAATCTTAGCTATTTCATCTCCAACTTTTTGTTCCAATAAATTCATAGGTATATAAACATCATTAGCTAGATCCATACCTTTTTGAACTTCTTTAGCTACAATCGAACCACCTAGAGCAGTAACGCTCCCAGTAGCATTTATTATTGGCTCTAATCCTAAATCTTTATAAATTGCTCCCCACTCAGAATTACTCATATCTACTCCTAATACTTAATTAATCATCTTCTAAAGTTGAAATATCTCCTTCAGGTTCTCCTAACTCTCTTGCTTTTAAGAGACGCCTCATTATTTTACCTGATCTTGTTTTGGGCATAGTTTCTAGAAAATCTATTTCTCTTGGAGCCACCCCTGCTGATAGCTTTTCTCTTGAAAATCTTATTAATTCTTTTCTCAGATCATCTGTTTGATCATAATCCGGATTTAAGGTAACGAAAGCCTTTACGATCTCCATAGCTATAGGATCAGGCTTCCCAATAACTCCAGCTTCAGCAACTGCAGGATGTTCAATTAGTGCACTTTCTACTTCAAAGGGGCCTACTAAGTGACCCGCAGTATTAATTACATCATCTGCCCTACCTTGAAACCAAAAGTAACCATCTTTATCCCTAGAAGCTTGATCACCTGTAATATACCAACCTTTCTTAAATCTTGAATTATACATATCATCTTGTTTCCAATAAGCAAACATTTGAGATGGCCATCCAGGTCTAACTGCTAGGATTCCGCTTCCTTCAGAAAATATTTCATTATATTGATCATCTAAAATCCCCATTTCTACACCTGGGAAAGGCCTTCCCATAGAACCCGGCTTAATATTCATAGAAGCATAATTAGCACACATTATTGCACCTGTTTCAGTTTGCCACCAATTGTCATGAATAGGAAGCTTGTAATTTCTATTTCCCCAAACAACTGCTTCAGGGTTTAGAGGTTCACCTACAGATCCAATAAATTTAAGTGAAGATAAATTATATTTTTTTACTACATCTTCTCCAGATCTCATAAGAAGTCTTATAGCAGTAGGAGCAGTATACCAAACATCTACTTTATATTTTTGAATTATTTCATACCAAGAGGATGCACTAAATCCACCTTCATATATGATTTGTGTAACACCATTTGTCCAAGGTGCTATCATTCCATATGATGTTCCTGTTACCCATCCTGGATCTGCAGTACAAAAATATATATCACCATGACTTAACTCTAATGCCCAATTTCCTGTAAGCATTTGTTGTACAACAGCTTGATGTCTATGCAATACTCCTTTTGGTTTACCTGTTGATCCAGATGTATAATGCATAATAGAAAAGTCATATTGTGAAGTATTAAGCATCTTGAAAGAATCTGATTTAACTTGGCTCATCAAAGAATTATAGTCTTGGTCATTTTCTTTTAATGGATTCTTGAATCTATTATCTTTGTTTACAATAATTATTTCTTTAAGAGTCTTAATGTCCTTAAAAATCGACGAAATCTTTTTTCTTAAATCAGGTGATGTAATTAAATAAGAAGCTCCTGCATCAATCATTCTATCTTTTACAGGATCAGGTCCAAAAGCAGAAAATAGTGGAGCAATTACACCGCCAGCTTTTAAGATTCCCATTGCAGCAAAGTATAGTTCAGGTAATCTATCCATAAAGATAAATACTCTATCACCCTTTTTCATTCCTAAATTTATCATTACTTGACCAAATTTATCAGATTCTTCCTTGAAATCTTTATATGTATATTTTTCTTCTTCACCATTTTTCCCTAACCAAATTAGTGCAAGTTTTTCACCAAATCCATTTTTTACATGTCTATCAACGCATTCATAAGCATTATTTAGACCTCCATCAGGTAGCCAATCTAATTTTGAATATGCATCTTTATACCAATCAAATTCATTACATTGTTTTTCATAGTCTAATAAGTTGGGTTTATTTGAATCTGAATAATTAGTATCCTTAGTAATTTCATCAAATTGCATTCTTTGCTCCATCTTTCTTTGTTATGATTATAGATACTAGCAATAAAAACTTTATGATTCTACAAATAAGAATTGTAGGATCAAATATTTCACAGGAGAATTGTATAAAGCGATGAATATTTTATTTCTCAAAGATCTTTTACCTACTGCAAGAGCAGGAGATGTAAAAAATGTAAAACCAGGTTTTGCAAGGAATTATCTAATTCCGCAGGGAGTCGCTGTACTCGCTACAGAAGAAGCATTGCAAAGAGCTTCTAAATTGAGAGCAGAAGCTGAAGAAAGAAGAATTCAAGAAACTAAAGATTGGCAAGTAGTTGCCGACGGGCTTACAGGTACTGAACTTGACATAGATGTCAGAACTGGACCAACAGGAAGGCTTTATGGTTCTATAACTCCTACAATAATTGCAGATTCTTTAGAAGAAAAAATTGGAAAAGAAATGAACAAAAGATTTTTCAATATTCTTGAGCCAATTAGAATTATTGGAAAATATAATATAGTAGTGAAATTTGTAGAAGAAGTAACTTTTAATCTGACCCTAAATGTTGTACCTGATGAAGTCTCTCAAAAGGTAATTAGTGAACATCAAGAAGAACAAGAAAAGTTAAAAAAACTAGAAGACAAAGAAAAGAAATCAGAAGATAATTCTGAAGAAGAATTAAATAAAGAAGAAAATGACCAAAAAAGCTCTTCTGAAATAACCGAAAAAGAAGATAATAATTCCAATAATTAAATTAATTTTGGATGATTAATGGTTTTATCAGATAAACTTTTTCCTCATGACATATCAGCAGAAGAGTCAGTTATTGGCTCACTTCTATTGGATGGATTAGCATTCACTAAAATTGCATCATTTTTAGAGCCAGAACATTTTTATCTTGAACCAAATAAAATAATCTTTGAAATTGCTAGAGATTTGTTTAATAGACAAGAACCAATCAATCAGATAAGTATTGCCCATGAACTAGAAACTCAAGAAAAATTAGAAGATGTAGGAGGTAGAACATATCTAGCAAAAGTTGTTGATGTTGTTCCAACCTCAATACACATAAAACATTATGCTAACTTAGTTCGAAGAACTGCAACAATGAGAACACTAATTAACGCTGCTGAAAATATCTCAGAAATTGGTTTTGATAATGATCCCGATATTGAGAATGCCCTATCCAAAGCAGAGGATATTATTTATAGCATCAGAAATGATCAACCCAGTAGAGATTTTGTTCCATTAAGAGAAACCTTAACTCCATATCTAGAATCATCTTCCTCAGATCTTAATGATGGTGAAAATAGGCCAATTAGTTCAGGATTTAAGTTATTAGATGACCTTTTAGGAGGATTACAAAGATCAGATATGCTGGTCTTAGCTGCAAGGCCTTCTGTAGGAAAGTCAATGTTTGCATTAAATTTAGCTATTAATGCAGCAATGAATGATCAAAAGGTAGCAATTTACTCTTTAGAAATGGGAAGAGAACAAATTGCAACAAGAATGCTAGCTACTCAAGCAAGAGTAAATATGCATTCACTAAGAATGATGAGATTAAGCTCTTCTCAAGAAAATAGATTAGTAGATGCTATTGGTAGATTATCAGATTTGTCTATATTTATAGATGATTCTCCAGTCCAAGGAGTAGCAGAAATGAGAGGTAAGGCTCGTAGATTGCAACTAGAGTACGGTCTTGATTTTATTATCGTTGATTATATGCAACTAATAAGTAACAATAAAGGAAGTAGAGAAACTAACAGAGCCCAAGAAGTTTCAGAAATTTCAAGACAAATCAAGGCAATGGCAAGAGATCTAAAAGTTCCAGTTATTGCAATTTCACAACTTTCTAGGGCAATTGAACATCGTCAATCTCATAGACCTCTACTATCTGATTTGAGAGAGTCAGGATCTATAGAACAAGATGCCGATGTTGTAATGTTTATACATAGAGAAGAGAAATTCACAACTAAGGAAGATTGGATAAAAAATAATCCTGGAGTTCCTTATCCTGAAGGTCAAGCAGAAATAATTGTTGCAAAACATAGAAATGGACCTACTGATACCATCCCTCTTGGTGTTGATGATTCAATTGGTAGATTTGTAACAATAGATTCTGTTAAAAATAATCAATTATCAACTCAAGAGAACTAATTTTGGAAAGCCTAAAAGAGATATTAAATAAAAGAAAACAACAGGGATTTTTTTCTGTAGATTCAATAAATGATCCATACTTAGATGACTGTAAACCCTGCAATCAGGCAAGGTGGATTATTGTAAATAATGAAACAGTTCCATGCAATTTGTGCGATAAATCTTTTGAAGATGATATAGATATCAAGATTAGAATTAAGTATGCTGGTCTAGATCAGTTGATGGAATATAAATTAATTAATTTTAAAGTTGACGGCTCAGTTGGAAAATCTGAACCATCAAAATTAAGAAATTACTTAAATTTAGCTAAAGATTACTCTAAAAACCCTATGGGATGGTTAGTAATTAATGGTCCCACAGGTACTGGTAAAACTCATTTAGCAGCTGGAATTGCTATTAATTGTGTAGAAAATTCATCACCAGTAATTTATAAATCTATACAAGAGATTGTAGATATAATTACAAATACAAATCCCGAAGATGAATCTTTCAAAGATCTTATAAATTTTCCATTTTTAGTGATAGATGATTTTGGTAATCAAAGATATTCAGACTGGATTGAGGAAAAAATAGACCATCTTTTTACTCACAGATATACAAGAAAACTTCCAACAGTAATTGCTTTAAGTTCAAATATTCTAGACTTAGATGATAGATCACAAATGAGATTCACTGACCCTAAACTAGTCCAAAGTATAAATCTTGAATATAAAAAAAATAATATTCTTACTAATGGGATTCCAAAAGTATTTGAAAAAGCTAAACTTACGAAAGAATTAAGAAAACCAATCAAGAATTCTAGTCAATCAGATAAAGTAACGTATGATTCTATTGAAATGGCATTATTTAAGTCTAAAGAATATATAAATAGCAAAGATCCTGGTTGGTTATATATTCATGGGGAAACAGGGTCTGGAAAAAGCTATTTGAGTGCAGCTATTGCAAATTACTTAGAAAAAAAAGGTAAAGAAGTTTTTTTTATAAGCTCTGCTGAGCTAATAGATAAAGTTAGAGAACAATTTGGTAATAATCAAGGAAAAGGGATAGAATTTGAAAAAGCTAAAGTTGTTGATTTTTTATTCTTAGATGATCTATGGGGACATAATAATACAAAATGGTCTGATGAATTAATTTATAATTTATTAGCTTATAGACAAGATAACTTAAAGGCAACTGTCATAAATTCAAGTGTAATTTACGAAAAAATAAAAAAATATGAAATAAAAAAGAATCAACTATCATCTGATAGTATTTTTACTGAAAAAATATGCTCAAGAATTTCAAATAAAAATATTGTAGAGCAGATTTCCTTAATTTCTTCTGACATTAGAAAAAAGAATCTCTCTAAAAAAGTCTAATGGTAAAAATAGTTAGAAATGAAAATGATCTCAAAATCGGTATTGAGATAATAGATGAAAAATCTAAAGAATTATTCAATCATGATTCAAAAATTAAAAAAATTTTTGAAGGTTGTCTTTGGGCAGAAGGACCTGTTTATTTAGAAGATAAGAATTTAATAGTTTGGTCAGATATACCATTCAACAGGATGCTTTATTATGACATCTCAAAAGGAAATACCGGAGTTTATATAAATAATTCAGAATATTCTAATGGAAACAGTATTGATTTAGATGGTAATCATATCACAGCTGAACATGGAGGAAGAGCTATTAGTAAAAGAGATAAGAATGGAAATAGAACAGTAATTGCAGATAATTTTGATGGGAAAAAATTAAACTCACCCAATGACCTAGTATGTAAATCAGATGGTTCTATTTGGTTTACTGATCCTCAGTATGGTATAAAAAGTAACTATGAAGGATATAAAAGTGAATCTGAACTAGGTTTCAATGGTGTATATAAAATTGATAAACAAAATAATGTTATTTTGTTAACTAAAGAAATTGATGGCCCGAATGGTATAGCTTTTTCGCCTGATGAAAAAATCTTGTATGTAACAGACACAGAAACTACCGGAAATATTTTTTCATTTAAGGTTGATAACGAAAATATTTATGAAAAAAAAGTGTTTGCTAAACCAAGACCTGGTAAACCAGATGGAATTAAGATTGATGAACTTGGTAATGTCTTTTCCTCTGCTTGGGATGGAGTTCAAATTTTTTCTCCTTCAGGTGATTTGATTGCAAAAATTCTTCTACCCGAGCAAAGAACTGCGAATTTATGTTTTGGAGGTAAATACTTTAACGAACTTTTTATTACATCTGATAAATCTTTATATACAATAGATATGAATGTCAGAGGAAATAGAAACTAAGGTTTGTGAGGCAAGTTTATGAACATTGAAAAAAAATCTATAAATGCTTTAAGATTTCTTTCTATAGACCAAGTTAATAAAGCATCCTCAGGACATCCTGGAGCTCCTATGGGAGCAGCAAGTATTATATATCTGTTATTTAAGAAGATAATGAACCATAATCCTAATAATCCTTATTTCTTGAATAGAGATAGGTTTATACTATCTATAGGACATGCTTCTGCTCTTCTATACTCTATTCTTCATTTATCAGGTTATAAATTCTCAATAAATGATCTTCAAAATTTTCGCCAATTAAATTCAATTACCCCAGGTCATCCTGAAAGAGACTTAGAATTAGGAATTGAAGTTACTACTGGTCCATTGGGACAAGGATTTGCCAATGGGGTAGGAATGGCTATTTCTGAAAAAATGATGTCAGAAAAATATGATAAACTCATCGATCATCATATTTATGGTATAGTTGGGGATGGTGATCTACAGGAAGGTATTTCTTCAGAATCTGCATCTTTAGCTGGTACATTGGGATTAGGAAAAATAATTTATATTTATGACTCAAACGGAATATCTATTGACGGTAGCAACGAATTAGCATTTACAGAAAACGTTGCAGAAAGATTTAGGTCTTATAACTGGCATGTGATAGAAAATGTTGATGGGAATAGTTTAGATCAACTCGAAGCATCTATTGCTATTTCTAAAGACGAAATAGATAAACCATCTCTCATAATTGCTAATACTATAATAGGCTTTGGTTCTCCAAATAAAGCTGGAACTGAAAATGCTCATGGAGAGCCATTAGGTTCAGAAGAAACAGAACTTACAAAAAATAATTTAGGCTGGAATTATAAAGAATTTGAAGTTCCTAAAGATGTCTACGATCATATGAAAGAAATTTCTTCAAAAGGAGATAATCTAGAAATAAAATGGAATCTAGAACTAAAGAATTATAAAAATACCAATCCAGATAAATATAAAGATCTTTTACAAGTAAAAAATAGTGAATTACCTTTAGATTGGGATAAAGAAATCAATAATCTTATCAAGGAAACAAATGAACCTGAAGCAACTCGCGCCTCTTCAGGCTTAGCTTTAAATGCTATTTCTAATTCATTAGATAATCTAATAGGTGGATCTGCAGATCTAACTGGTTCTACAAATACCCTAATCAAGAACTCGGAAAATTTTTCTAGAAAAGATCCATTAGGAAAGAATATTAAATTTGGAGTCAGAGAACATGGTATGGGCGGAGTAATGAATGGGATTTCTGCATACGGATCACATAGAGTTTTCGGAGGAACTTTTCTAGTCTTTTCAGACTATATGAGAGGATCTGTTAGATTGAGTGCCTTATCTGGATTAAATAGTATTTGGATTTTCACACATGATTCAATTGGCTTAGGAGAAGATGGTCCTACCCATCAACCAATTTCTCAACTAATGAGCTTAAGATCAATACCCAACTTAAATGTTTTTAGACCAGCAGATCGAAGAGAAACAATATTATCTTGGAAATATGCAATTTTAGAAAAAGATAAGCCATCTGCTCTTATTTTTTCAAGACAAGGACTACCAGATATTAGTACATTATCAAATCTAAAAATTGATTCTAATATATTTTCTAAAGGAGCTTATTCTGTTTATAAGAATACTAATGATGAACCTGAAATAATTTTTTTATCTACTGGCTCTGAATTAGCAAATACTATTCAAGCATCAAAAACTTTTGAAAATGATTATTCAATAAGTGTTGTATCAATGCCTTGCTGGGAACTTTTTGACAAACAAGATAAGTCTTATAAAGAAAATTTATTACCTAAAAATACAAAACATATAATTTCTATTGAAGCTGGGATAGGACTTGGTTGGCAAAAATATACTCAAAATAATGATTCAATAATTTCTATAGAAACATTTGGAGCATCTGCACCAGGAAATAAACTAATAGACTACTTTGGATTTTCAACTGATAAAATCATCGAAAGAGTAAAAAAAATAATAAGAAATTAAATAGATATGAAAATTTGTATAAGTGCTGATCATGGTGGTTTTGAATTAAAAAAAATCTTAATAAAACATATTAAATCGTTAGGACTAAACATAGATGATCTTAATGATACAGATTTTGATCCAAAAGACGACTATCCAGATACAACAAAACTAGTAGCAGAATCTATCTCAAATAATAAATATGATAAGGGTATTGTACTTTGTGGATCAGGAGTAGGAGCTTCAGTCGTTGCAAATAAGTTCAAGAATGTTAGAGCAGCAATTTGTCATGATACTTACTCAGCATCCCAAGGAGTTGAACATGATGATATGAATGTAATTTGCTTAGGAGGAAGAATAGTAACTGAATCATTAGCAAAAGAAATAGTAGAAGAATTCATCAAAGCTGAATTTCAAGATGAGGAAAGATTTCAAAGAAGAAAAGATAAAATAAGTGATATAGAAGAAAAGAATTTTAGTAATGAATAGTTTAGATATATTAAAAAATAAAGGACAATCTATTTGGCTGGATTCAATAAGTAAACAGATGATTGATTCAGGTGACTTAAAAAAAATTATTGATGAAGGCGTAACTGGGATAACAAGTAATCCCTCAATATTTGAAAAGGCTATTACATCAACAAATTTCTACGATTTGGAAATAGAAAAAGCTATTATAAAAAATAATGACACAAAAAGTATTTTTGAAAAAATTGCATCTAATGACATACAGAAAGGAGCTGATCTTCTTTTAGAAACCTATGAAAAAACTAATCAAGATGATGGTTATATTTCTTTAGAAGTTGACCCATCCCTTGCCAACAATAAAGATAAAACTATAGATGAAGCCATAAAACTGTGGGAAAAAGTAGATAGACCAAATCTAATGATAAAAATCCCAGGGACGGAAAGTGGAATTAAATCTACTGAAATCCTTCTAGAAATGGGAATAAATGTAAACGTAACACTTCTTTTCTCATTCAAAAGTTACCAAAATACACTTAATGCATTCATTAATTCTAGAAAAAAGAATAATAAGTCTCGTTCAGTAGCTTCTTTTTTTATAAGTAGAATTGATACAGCAGCTGATACAAAAATAAATAATGAATCAATAATATTTCATAAGGTAGCTATAGCTAATGCTTACAATGCTTATGATTATTTTAACAAAAATAGATTTAGAATGGATAATAATTTTCAAAAGTTACTTTGGGCTTCAACAAGTGTAAAGTCTAAAGATCTTAGGGAAGATTATTATTCTTTAAACTTACCTCACGAAAATACTATAAATACCTTACCTCCAGAGACACTTAATTTTTTGTTAAATTCTAAACAATTTGAAAATAATCAAATTGATTATTTCAAAAATAATTACGCAAAAACTCTTACAGAATCTCAAAAATTTTTTAATTTAGAAGATATAACAGATGGACTTCTTATTAATGGTATAGATTTATTTATGAACTCCTATAATTCTTTATTAGAAAAATTAGGAGAAAAAGCTAAAAAGTTTACTAAGACTTAAATGGACTTATCAAAAATAAAAGAATTTATTATTCAGCAAAATCTCATAAACAAAATTCATAATAATCCAAAAGAAATATATCCTCTTGGAAGTTTTAATTCCTATTCAAATGTGCCTCTTGGATGGAATAAAAAGTTAGATATCAATGATTTTAAGGATAAATATACAAAAATAAATAAATTTAAAAAATTTATTTTCATAGGATTAGGTGGATCGATAAACTTAGCCAAAATTGCAGGATTTATCAACCCTGAAAATATTTATACTATTGATAATTTCAATTTAGACAAAATTAAGGTTATCAAAGAAATTATTAACTCTTATAAATGCGCAATATTTATTTGCTCTAAATCTGGAACAACTTTGGAAACAAAAATCTTAAGAGATATATTAACGGATGAAAATAAACATGATCTTTTCTTTATAAGTGACAATTATGAATTAGATCAAGATAAAAAAAGAACACTAATAACTCAAAAAGATATTGGTGGTAGGTTTAGTTTAGCTACTCATTTCGGAATATTACCTTTTGTTTTAGCAGGATTTTCATTAGAAAAAATAATTCAAAATATTAATGATGCTAATGAAAAATTAAAAATCAATAATTCAGATAATTTAGCCATAAAAATTGCATCTATTATGTATAAAAATTATCTATCAGATAAAAAAATTATCTCTATAAATTCAATTCATAAAAATGATTACATTGCTGAATGGTTTGAGCAGTTATTATCTGAATCTCTAGGAAAAGAAGAATCTGGTCTTTTGCCGATACTTAATAATAATAATTTTTCACCTAATATTATTTTTTCTGATAACTCAGATTCATTTGAAATAAACTCTATTAATATTCAAATCAAATATGATGAATCTATTTTTTATAAATTTCAAATATTTTTCTATGTTATTGCTTTACTAGGAGCCTTGTTAAATATTCAACCTTTTGATCAACCAAATGTTGAATTAACAAAAAGATATACTAGAAAATATTTAGAATCAAATAATCCAATAGAAATAAATTTTAAAGATTATTCATCATTTAAGATATTTGAAAATAAAATTAAATTACATAATCAAGACAATCAAATACTATCTATACTATTATTCTCAACAATTGTATCCAAAAAACTTTCACATAAATTAGAAGAATTAAGAAAATTTTGCTTCAATATTGGAGTTGTTCTTTTAATATATTTTGCACCTACATACTTACATTCCACTGGTCAATTATTAAAAGGAAGCTTTAGTAATATTCAAAATTTCATAATTTTTTTACACGGTAACGAGGACCAAAATATACAAAATTCATTGTACACTCTTAATACGTTCGTCAAAAATCAGGCAATTTCTGATTTTATGGCTATGAAAGAATGTAAACGAAAAATTCATTTTATAAAGACAATGGAAAATGAATTTATAGAGAAAATAACAAATATTATAGAATGATAGATTTTAATAACAATTATTTTATTGCTTTAGATAATAGAACAAATGCTCTATCTTGTAATCTAGAATTATCGAGACCTAAATCCGCATTTGAAAAACTTCAAGCAAATAAAGCTGCTCATCTAATTCTAGGAGCCTTAAAAAAAAGTAAAAATCTAGAAAATTACTATATATGGGGAGAGCCAAACCTTTGTGAAAGTATATTATTTGAGGCTAAAAATAATAACATAAAGACCGCAATAGCAATTGAACATATTAATAGAGGCGGTATCGCAATCCCAAGCACCAAGGACATAATAGAAATTATTAGTATTTTTGATCCTGAGCTTCTCAGTGTAAAAATTTATTTTGAAAATAAAAGAAGTAAATTAGCAGAAGAACTAGCCGTAGAAAGACTCCTAAATCTGATTGAGGTATGTGGAACTTACAAAAAAGGACTAATAATTGATGTTGATTATAAACACAATTTAGAAAAAAATAAAAATCATTCTAATAAAGAAGATATATTACATGGGATAGAAAAACTAATAAATAAAAATATAAAGCCAAGATACTGGGGAATTAGAAATACTGGTGATAAAACTTTTGATCAAACACTAATAGGATTAATGAATCTAGAAAATGAAGAATCTAATAAGTGTATTTTAGAATTCCCACATAAGGAAAAAACACCTGATGTTTACACCGAATCTGATATTAAAAACTATGTTCTAAATTCTGATATTTTTATTGACCATTTGATTGCATGGAGTACTAAACAATCAAATGATGAAAATACAATTTCAGATATAACAGATAAAATTGAAAAATTTGAAAATACAATACAAAAACAAATTCTTACAAAAATAACATCATAAGTTATGCTTGAAAAAGAAAATCTAGATGATTTATCAGTAATGCAACTCACTGAACTTGCAGAAAAAGTTTGGCAAGAAATTTCTATTCTTTATGATGAGGATGAATCTGATGAAAATGATGAGAAAATAGAAGAAATGACTAATTATTTCAATGACATAAAAAGAATTATCAGAGATTTACATTCAGACGAGAAATATCCTAGAGGTGGATAACCTAATCTAGAATAGTCCAAAACTCTATCCAGTTTGTAGGACCATTACTGTTATCCAAAAGAGGTCTATATTTAGATCCCAATTCATAAATTTCTTTTGGAATTTCATTCCCTTCTCTAGTAGGATTATCAAATATTTCAGCAGTCCATTCCAAATAAACTCTATTAGGTTCACCTGGGGTAGTTCCATTATTAAAATATACCCTTGTCTCACTTCTCTGGCCTAAAGAAGTATAAAGATCTGCTTGTTCTTTTACTAGCTTAGCAACATTAACTGCTTCATAAGGCTTAGTCTTATAAGTCCTTCTTATCAAATACATAGTTATCCCTTAAACAAATTTTAGTTGATAAACAGTATAGTAAAATTTTTGTACTCATATAGTATTAAAATATTACAAATTATTAAGATTTAATAATAAATTTATTTCTTTTTGGATTAATCATGACAAACCAGATAATTTTAGGTGTAAAAAAGGAAGATGATCCCTCAGAAAATAGAGTATCAATTGTTCCAAAAGATGTTAAGTCAATTGTAGATCTTGGTATTGAAGTTTTTGTAGAAAAAGATGCTGGTATCAAGGCTGGGTATTCTAATGAAAATTATGAAGAATATGGAGCTAATATAACTCAATCTTTACCTAAAAATATAAACATAATAACATCCTTAAATGCTTTCTACGATACTAATTCAAATTTTATAGAAAATACCATATTGATTAGCCTAACAGATATTAGAACTAATCCTGAAATAAAAAAAATATGTGAAAGTAAAAAACTATCTTTATTTGCTATGGAATTTGTTCCAAGAATTGCAAGAGCTCAAAAACTTGATGCATTGTCTTCTCAAGCCTCAATAGCAGGATACAGAGCTGGCCTAATAGTAGCCACATCATTAAAAAAATATCTTCCTTTGATGATGACTGCAGCAGGAACTATACCACCGGCATCAATACTAGTACTGGGAGCAGGTGTAGCAGGTCTTCAGGCTATTGCGACAACGAAAAGACTTGGAGCAGATGTTACAGGTTATGATATTAGGCTTGCAGCAGGAGAGCAAATAGAATCTTTAGGAGCAAAATTTATATCTGATGAAACCCCTGCAGATTCTGAAACTACTGGAGGATATGCAAAAGAACAATCTAAGGATAATCAAAAAAATCAATTAGAATACTTAAAAGAATATATCTTGAAATCAGATGCAGTAATTACAACGGCTGCAATTCCCGGTAGAAAAGCTCCAATTTTGATAGAAAAATCTACCGTAGAAGAAATGAAATATGGAAGTGTAATTGTTGACTTAGCAGCTTCTACAGGAGGTAATTGTGAGTCGACAGAGCTCGATAAAGAAATTGAAGTATTAGGAACAAAAGTAATTGGTCCAAGTAATTTATCATCTGATATGGCTTTTGATGCTTCTATAGTTTATTCAAAAAATCTTTTAGGACTTTTAGAAATCATAATTATAGAAAAAGAAATAAATATAAATTTTGAGGATGAAATCATAGATGCAATGATGGTTTATCAAAATGGTAAAAGTAGATTAGAGGAATAAATTGGAATTAGTATCTCTCATAATAATTTTTGTTTTAGCGCTTTTTATTGGATATGAAATTATAACTAAGGTTCCACCAACATTACACACTCCACTTATGTCTGGATCTAATGCAATTTCTGGAGTAGTTATTGTTGGTGCAATAATTATTGCTTCTAATACTCACAGTACTCTTGCAACCATTTTTTCTGTGATTGGAATTATACTTGCTACAGTAAATGTTGTAGGTGGATTTTTAGTTACTGATAGGATGCTTGCTATGTTCAAAAAGAGTAAGAAATAAATGGAGATTTAATTGATAGATATATCGTCAAATATTGAAAATATTCTTTATCTTTTATCGGCTGCTTTATTCATTTTAGGAATAAAGAGACTTGCTTCACCTGCTACCGCTAGGAACGGTAATAGACTTTCATCTATAGCAATGCTAATTGCAATAGTTGTAACTGTTCTAAAATATACAGATACTAACATCGAATGGATAATATTAGGTCTTATAATTGGATCAATTATTGGACTCACTCTTTCTAGATATGTACAGATGACAGCAATGCCCCAACTTGTTGCTGTATTTAATGCTTTTGGAGGTGCAGCTAGTGCAATTGTAGCAATGTATGAACTAATATACGGTGAAGGTTCAAATTCAGCTATTTTTACAATAGCTTCAGTAGCTTTTGCATCAATTATTGGATCAGTTACTCTAACTGGATCATTTATAGCATTTGGTAAGCTACAAGAATTGATTACTACAAGACCCCTACTTTTGCCCTTAAGAAATATGATAAATATTATTTTACTTATATCTATCTTAGTTTTATCTGTACTTTTATGTATCCCGGAAACATATGATGTAAATTATTTATATATCATTGCAGGACTCTCACTAATCTTTGGAGTTTTAATAGTTATACCAATTGGTGGAGCTGATATGCCTGTCGTTGTTGCACTATTAAATTCATACTCAGGAATTGCCGGGGCAGGGGCAGGATTTGTACTTGGAAATCCAGTTTTGATAATATCAGGATCTTTAGTAGGAGCTTCAGGCTTAATATTAACTAGAATAATGACTAAGGCTATGAACAGATCATTGCTAAATGTAATGTTGGGTGGATTTGGAGTAGAAGAAGGTTCCTCTGCAATTGGAGAAGAAGAAACTAGGCCAGTTACATCTTTGACTAGTGAAGATGCTGCAATGATTCTATCTTATGCTGAAAGTGTAATTATTGTTCCAGGTTATGGATTAGCGGTAGCTCAGGCTCAACATCAAATTAATGAATTATCAAACCTTCTTAAGGATAAAAATGTTTCGATAAAATATGCAATACATCCTGTTGCAGGAAGAATGCCTGGTCATATGAATGTGCTTTTAGCAGAAGCAAATGTACCATATGATGAGCTAAAAGATTTAGATGAAATAAACTCAGAATTTGAAAGAACAGATGTAGCTGTAGTAGTAGGTGCTAATGATGTTACAAATCCTAATGCCAGAACAGATACGAGCTCTCCTATTTATGGAATGCCCATATTAAATGTAGATAAAGCAAAATCAGTAATTGTTCTTAAAAGATCAATGGCTTCAGGTTTCTCAGGAGTTCAAAACGAACTTTTTTTCTTAGATAAAACTAATATGCTATTTGGTGATGCTAAGGATTCTATAGAGGGCATGATAAGACTAAGATCCAGTGGGTTCTGTAGATTCTTCAGTTGCTTTCTCAGTCTGACCACCTAAACCTAGAGCCTCTTGTTTGAGCTGTATGTATCTGTGACCATTTATATTTGAAAGACCTTTGTGAGATCTTTTATTACCTCTTCTTGCTCTTGTATGTTTCTTTTTGGGTAAAGCAGTCAATTTCTTACTTTCTGATTATAACTAAAACAATATTATAATTTATAAATTTTATTTTTGAGTATCAAAAATACTACTAAATTTCGTATGTTTTAAGTTTTTTTGATAATTTTCCAATATAAAGGAATGTAACAGATGATATAAAAAATATAACTGCACCTGCATATAAAACTATTTCATAGGAATTTGTTACATCATAAATATAACCTGCAGAAACTGGTGTAACCACAAGAGCTGCGTTATAAAATGGCCCTAATAAACCTCTTATAACACCATAGTTTTTTCTTCCAAATAAGTCCCCCACTAATGACCAATTCAATCCTGATCCAGCTTCTGATCCAACCAATAACAATAAAGAAAGTAATAAAAAAACTGAATTGCTAGAAATATTTACCAATATAAGAGATAATCCTGATGCCGAATAACATATGGTCAATACTTTAGGTCTACCAATTTTATCACTAAGCCTTCCCATAATTAATATAACTGGTACACCTACAAGTGCTAAGAAACCAACATACCAAGCTGCTTCAGTAGCTGATATACCTTTCCAGACAAGTATAGGAATCATATGGACAAAAATTGCTCCGTGTATTGAAAGTCTTAGGGTTGTAGCAATAGTCAAAAACCAAAATGCAGATGTTCTTAAGGCTTCCTTCCATGAATATCCTGAAACATAATAAGATAATTCGTCTTCTGATTTTTCTTCAGATTTCTTAAACTTTTCTCCATCTGGAAGCAATCCCATGGATTCTGGAGTCCTTCTATAAATAAGTCCTAATGGAGTTATAAAAACAAGCAAAAATATTCCTAAAATAAGAACTGCATTTTGCCATCCCCAGGTATATACAATATAAGAAAAAGTTGGAACTAAAATAGCCGACCCTAGTCTAAAAGAAGCTGAGTTTATACTCATAACCAAGCCTCTTTTCTTAATGAACCAATTATTCAAAGCAACAAAAGCGGTCTGCATAAAACTAGTTGTAGCTCCGATTGATACAATAACCACATAAATTAATAGAAATTGTATAAAATTTTCTGTTCTTGAAAGTAATATGTATCCTATACCAGCCATTGCTGTACCTATAATTGCCAAAGGTCTTGGTCCAAATTTATCCATCAACCATCCAGTAATAGGACCAAGTAATCCATTTTCTGCTCTTGCCAAAGCGAATAGCAAGGATGTTTGAGCAGATGATATTCCAAAAGTTTGAGAGATAGGAATAAATAAAACTGTAAAACCTTGCCAATGGATACTGCCTCCAAGGCCATTTTGAAGAGCAGCACTTATTACAATCCACCACCCAAAAAAAATATTCTTAGGTTTTTTCATTATCCAAATGGAAGATTCTTATCAAGAGTTCCATCCATAGATTCAACTTCCATTAAAATAGTTGCTCCCATATCAAAATATCTATTTCTCAGAGTCCTATCATATGATCTTATGCAAAGTTGCTTTCCATTTTCTTTCGAAAGTTTTACCGCATGCTCTATGGCAGTATCATCAGTTTTAGCAAATGGGTGCTCAGGATGAGCTGCTCTGTCAATACTTAAGTCAGCAGGTCCCCATGAAAAACAATCTACTCCATCCAAAGAAAAATTAGGAATATTATTAATTGCGTTTAGGGTTTCAATTTGAATCATTAATACGCCAGTTTTATTCCACCAAGCAGGGTAAGTATGCTGATTTACTTCATTCAAACCTTCTGGAGGCCTTCCTGCTCCACCCCAACTTCTTATACCTTCAGGTCTATAATAAAAATAATCTCTTGCTTCTCTAACTAAGTCTAATTCTTCAGATTGAGGAACTTCAATAATAGTAGGGCCATGATCTAAAAGATTTCCAATCATGTAAGCATTTCTTCTATGATCCATTCTGTAGTGAATGGGTTTATCTAATTCATGAGCAGCTTCACAAATTCTTAATAAATAATCTTCATTTGTTGGTGAGTGCTGACCATCTACTGAAATAAAATCATAATCATAATAATCTAAAAGCTTTTCAATATCTTCTTTTCCAGCACCATACATAATAGCTCCACCAATTACTTGTTCACCAGCAGAAATCATTTTTTTAAGATCTTTCATTTAATACTCCTATATTTTTATAACTTTATTTAATTCTTCTTCATCATATTCTAAACCTAAACCTGGTTTATCAGATAAAATTATTTTCCCATTCTCTGGAACTATGGGTTCCTTAAAAAGTTTTGCCACATTTTCTACAGGACCTGTAAATTCTTCAGAAAATTCATGCGGTCTAACTGCATTGGTAACAGTTGAGTAAGCATGAAGACTTCCAATTAAGTTCAATCCGGCTTGAGGACAATGAGGCATTATAATTTTATTCCTTGTCATCGCCATTTCATAAACTTTTACTAAACCAGTTATACCTCCAATATTTAATATATCAGGCTGCAAAATATCTGGATTAGCTATATCCATAAGATCCCTAAATCTATATGGATTGGGTTCTTGTTCACCAGTAGATACTGAGCATTCTAAAGCATCAACAACTTGTCTAAGTCCTTGATAATCATATTCAGGAAGAGGTTCTTCAAAATGAGCAATACCTAAATCTTGAAATTTTTTACCTTGTTCAATCGCTGTAGGAACTGAATATCCACAATTTGCATCAAAACTGAGATCTATATCATCTGGTAGGAATTCTCTACATTTTTTAAATAAACTAAAATCTTTTTTAGGATCTGAGTCTTGTCTAAAAGATCTCCAATCCATTCTTATCTTAAAGGCCTTATAACCTTTTTCATAACCTAACTTAACATCTTCTAACATTTCTTCTGGGCTTTTTCTCCATCCACTTCCTCTACTCCAATACAAAGGAATTTCAGTTCTTGCAGCTCCACCAAGAAGTTGATATACAGGTAAACCAGCTGCTTTTCCTGCTAAATCCCATAGTGCAACATCAACAGTACCAACAACTTGAGGTAAAACTTTAGTAGCTAAGCCAGGCCCAGTACCATGAGTTAACATTTCCCAAATAATTTTAGGATCTCTTGGATCAATTCCTATTAGTAAAGGTTTTATAACTTCATCTAAATATGCTTTATAAAGATTATAATTTCTTCCTCCTTCAGAAAGTCCATATACACCTTCATCTGTATCGATTCTTAATATTACTTTTGAATTCCCACCTACAAATTGCTGAGCATCTTGAGTATTTGCACCTTCAATTAGATTAATTTTGATGTCTGTTATTTTCATTTTTCCCTCCAAAATTTAGATATATATACTTGCTACTCCTAATAATCGATTAAATCAATCATAAATTATCAAATATTTGATAATTACATATCTAAGTATTTTTTTTATGGATAATAAATAAAATAGATATAAACTAAAAAACAGTAAAAATATGAAATATGAAGAGGAATATTATGAGAATGACGGGTAAAAAAGCTCTTATGGAATGTCTGAAGGCTGAAGGTATAACAAATGTTTATGGCAATCCTGGAACTAGTGAAGGCCCAATAATGGAGGAAATTGTTAATCATAAAGAGCTAAAATACTTACTTTCTCTTCAAGAAGGAGTAGCTACAGGAATGGCTGAAGCAGATGCTAGGGTAAATAACAAAGCATCTTTCTTGAGCTTGCATATTGATTCGGGTCTTGTAAATGGGTTTAGTCTAATGAATGATGCATACACGACTAGTACCCCTATGGTGGTAACATCTGCTACTTATGATGTAAGAAACCTTAGAAATAGAGATCTAGTAGAATTAGCAAGACCTTTTACTAAGTGGAGTACTGAGGTTACGCTTCCTGACCAAGTTCCGATGGTAATGAGAAAAGCTTTTCTTGAAGCAAATACTCATCCTAAGGGCCCTGTTTTTGTAGCTTTTTCGTCCAATGCTTTAGATGGAGTTGCGGATATGGAGATATTTCCTTCTACTTCTCCTGTTTATGGAGGGCTAGAAAAAAAAGTTATCAAAGAAATTAATGAAATGATAAATAATGCAGATAAACCAGTGCTAGTTGTTGGTGATAGAGTATCGGAAGATAATGCTCTTGAAGAAGCAGTAAAATTTGCTGAAAAAGTTGGTCTACCTGTGTTTATCGAAGGATCAAATATTCCGTTTCCTACAAATCATGATCAAATGATAGGCTTTCATTCTATTAGAAACCAAAATCAAAGAGCAATTTTAGATGAATCAGATCTTATATTAAGTATTGGAGCAGATCTATTTTCTGACTGGTTTTATGAGGGAGATGTATTAATTCAAAAACATACAAAACTTATCTATCTAGATTCTAAACCAGATTCACAAGGTAACAGACAGCCATCAGATATTACTGGTATAGGAAATTTAAAAGAAATATTAAATCAAATAAATAGCAGCCTTGAAGAATCTTTTAAGCTTAATCATGAGGAAGTAAAAAATAGAATTATTTCAGTTAAGAAAATCAAAGACGAAAATGAGGAAATTTACCAAGAAAATGCTAAAAAAAATTGGGATAATAAACTTATGAGTCCAGATAGAGCAATGTTCGAATTATCTAAAGCAATACCAAAAGATACTCTAATAATAAATGATGGAATAAGTCATAGAGGATCAATTATGCAGTACTTAAAATTTAGTAAATCTGATGAAATGATTTCTGGAAGAGGAGGAGCAATTGGTTGGGGAATTGGAGCAACCTTAGGTGCAAAATGTGCATCTGTTGATAAAAATGTTATTGGTATAATCGGTGATGGATCAGCAATGATGACAGTTCAGGGATATTGGACAGCTGCTAACGATAATATACCTTGTGTATTTATAATTTTGAATAATCAATCATACAGGATCCTAAAGGTAAATATTGATTATTACAGAGAATCTATAAGAAAAGAGGAAGAAAAATCAGGATTATACCCCTACATGGATTTCCCACTAGTCTTAAACCATACCGAAATAGCAAAATCTATGGGTGTTGAAGCTGTTAGAGTAACTAATCCTTTAGAAATTAAGAGTGAATTAACTAAAGCAATTGATTCAAAAAAACCAAGACTAATTGAATTAATGATTGATGGAAACTTATGATAATGATAAAAATAGGAATAGGAATTAAAATCTTAAAATTTGGAGATATATTATGAACGGTTTTGAACTGATTGCAAAAACTCTTAAAGCTGAAGGAGTAGAATGGATAGCTTGTTATCCTAGTAACCCCTTAATAGAAGCGGCTGCTAAAGAAGATATTCGAATAGTTGCATTTAGGCATGAGCGAGGTGCATTAATGGCTGCTGACGGTTATTCAAGAACAAATGATAGGAAAAAATTTGGAGTTTTCGTAATGCAAGATGCTGCTGGTGCTGAAAACTCAATGGGAGCATTAAGCCAAGCTTATGCTGATAATATACCTGTTCTTGTCATGCCAGCAGGTTATCCAATGAGTAGCATTCAAACAAAACCTAATTTTTGGGCAAGTAAAATGTACGAACCTATGTCGAAATATGCTGAATCAATATTAAAAGTAGAAGATATTCCAACTATTATGAGAAGAGCTTTTCACCATCTTAGAAATGGAAAGCCAGGTCCAGTAGTTGTAGAAATGACTAAAGATGTTTGTGGAAATGAAGTTCCAGAAGGAATTGCAAACTCATACCACTCGCCTAAAAGATATACATATAGACCTACTGTAGAGGCTATTCAAGATGCCGCAAATTTGATCCATGACTCTAAAAACTTAATGATTTGGGCAGGACAAGGCGTTCTAATGGCTGAAGCAACTAATGAACTTAAAGAGTTAGCAGAGCTTCTTTCTGTTCCTGTTTATACAAGTATGCCAGGTAAATCTGCTTTTGATGAAAGGCACGAATTATCAATAGGTGCTGGATCCCAGACAACAACATTAGCTGCAAAGGAATTTTTACAAAGTTGTGATACTATTCTTG